>JAHOYU010000060.1 GCA_019038625.1 Candidatus Latescibacterota bacterium
GCATTCAGGCTGTATCTTACCGCGCACTTCAGATATCAGGTGTCTGGTCGCCGGACCGGCAGAATTCATATTGCCGGAGCCTTCACCCGGGAAAAGGATGTGTGCCATCCCTCCCGTTCCTGTCTCCCGGTGATATATCATAAGAGCCACACAGGAACCAAGAATCGTATTCAACCTCTTGGGAGCGACCCCGGTCATGACCTGCCCGATCGCCACATACTGGTCATCTCCGGTCGCGATATCTTCCAGATCGTTCATCCTCATACTCCTGCTAGTTCGCCCGACAGAAGATTCGTCTCAATCTGTCGTTTATTCGCACCTCTCTTGCGGAGAAGCTCCGATATATCTATAATCAGGATCACCCTTCCGTCCCCCATGATCGATGCGCCTGCGACTCCGTCGACATTCAGGAATTCGTTCTTTATATTCTTGATTACGATTTCACGTTCTCCGACCAGACCGTCGACGATGATTCCCGTCAATTTCCCAAAATTATTTATCACTACCACGTGAAAAGTCTCTCCTGGTTCTTCTCCATCCATTCCAAGAAGCTTTTCCAGGGTATGAAGCTCGATGATCTCTTCTCGCATCTTGTACAATATGCTGCCGCCATGGCCTGGATGGATGTCGGTCCGATCGATAAGTCTTATCTCAGACACATTCGAGATAGGAATGGCAAAAACCCTGTCACCACTGCGGACAAGTAATCCCTGAATGATCGCGAGAGTAATCGGGACCCTCATCGTGACCAGCGTTCCCATACCGGGTTTGGACGCAATATCCACGGCCCCACTCAACATCTCCACCTCTCTCTTGACGACATCCATCCCGACCCCTCGCCCGGACCTGGTCGTAACCGTTTCGGAAGTGGATAATCCCGGCCTGAAAATAAGAGCAAGCAACTGGGCCTCGTTCATCCCGATAATCTCCCCGGGAGTCACGACACCTTTCTCCAGGGCTTTGGCTGTCAGCTTCTTCGTGTCTATTCCGCGACCGTCATCCTGGATTTTAATCACTATCTGGTCATATTCCTGAAATGCGCTTACTTCAAGCACCCCTTTTTCTGGTTTTCCTGCTTTTCCCCTTTCTTCCGGAGCCTCGATCCCGTGATCGACAGAATTGCGTACAAGATGCATTATCGCCTCGCGGATTCCGTCTACCAGCTTTTTATCCAGCTCAGTACTTTCACCTGATATTCTGCAATCTACAAGCTTGCCCGTTTCCCGGGCTATCTCTCGAACGACAAGAGGAACACTGTTGAATATGGAGCCGACCGGGACCAGTCTGCTCTTCATAATGCTTTCCTGAATCTCATTGATCACGCGCCCCTGTTCCTGCATACTTTCAAACAGGCTATCCAGATTTTCTGATTCTTCATTTTCCAATCTTGCCCGCATGATCAGATCGTGATTTCTCGTCCGGTTCGTCACCAGCTCTCCCACAAGATTCATCAGGATGTCGAGTTTCTGAATATCCACCTTGATGAATTCCTTGCGTCTTTGTGTATCCACATTCTCAGACCGTGCCTGTGCAGGTCGGGATTCAGGATCCTTCGTCGCGGACGCTTCATGATCCTGATCGGATCCGGACACCGGAAGACCCGTCATCACGATTTCCGGTTCAATGAGTGGCGGCTGATCCCCGGCGACAGTGGAATCCTTGTCGTCGATATTATTATTTTCCCTGTCCGCCTTTTCGTGATCCTCTTCGTTGATAAAAGGCCTGTCTTCATTGATACCGTCATTCTGAAAAAGTTCGGCGAGTCCTTCCCTGTCGATCCTGTGTATCTTTGCTGATCGGCCCTTGGCCCCCTCGACAAAACCTCTCATTGACGATTTATTCTGTTCTGCGAGGACGAGCATATCGATCCTTCCATCAAACTCTTCCTCCAGATATTCTATAGGTGGAACTGAAACCAGCAGACGAGTGTTCAGATCGAGTTCCCGTATCACCATCATTGCTCTGGCAACCGGCATTGAGCTTTCAAGCTGAAATTCCAGGTTGAGATGATAGAGTGAAAGATTTTCAGGACTGTCCAGGATCTCATCGACTTCCGTTCTCGAAAGCATCGACAGAAGCATAATATCAGAAACCTTGCCGATCCCTATCCTGCTTGCGGCCATCTCTTTTTCATCACCAGTAGGTGATATGGGCGGCGCCACGGACCGGGTGGCGGCCTTCTCTCTATTGTCCGATTTTTCGCTCTTCACAGATCGCGCATCAATGTTTTTCATCGATTCCTGGATGATGGCTGTTATCTCTCTCAGATCTCTTCCCTTTTCCTCGCCACCATCCCTGATATCATCGAGCAGGATGCGAAAGATATTGTGACTCTTGAAGATAGCATCCATCGCATCGTCACTGATCTCGATTTCGCCACTACGCACAGAGTGAAGCAGGTTTTCAAGTTCGTGAGCAAATGAGGATATCTGACTGAATCCCATAAAGGAGGATGATCCCTTGATCGTGTGGATCACTCTGAACAGCGTGTTGAGAAGTTCGATGTTACGGGGATGCTTCTCGATCTCGACCAGGATCTCTTCCATCTGGCTGAGCATTTCGTCGGTATCTTCAAGATACGTTATGATCAAGGCGCTCGACGATGTTCTCAAGACCGGCCCTTTCGATATATATTATTACCAAGATGCTCCAGTCCGAATTCTGAAGCATCTATCATCTCACTATGTCCGAGAATGAGATAGCCACCCCTACGCAACGAGGATGACATCCTTTTGACGATCTTCCTCTTTATCTGATCTCCGAAATAGATGATCGTGTTTCTGCAGAAGATCACATCGGCAGACTTGAACTGTCGCCAGTTTTCATGGATCAGATTGAATTTTGAGAATTTAACCGTCCCGGCTATCCTGGGAAGGATCCTGTAACCCCCGTTTTCCTTGATAAAATAACGGTCCAGATAGATAGGTGGCACTGTCTTTACATCGCTATCGGGATAATATGCTTCGACGGCTTCTTGCAGCATTCTGGAGGAAATATCTACGGCATACAACCGCACAAATAATCTCTGATCGAGAGAGAGATCCTCGTTCACAAGCATCGCGACCGAATAGATCTCCTGACCTCTGGAGCTTCCCATGGATAATATCGTGACATGATTCCCCATCCCCACCCTGTTTTCCACAAGATCGGGCAGGACCTTTTCACGGAAACAATCAAACTGCGCTTCGTAACGAAAAAATGAGCTCTCGGAGATGACTATCTCCTCGAACAGAAATTCCTTCTCATTGCTTCTCTTACTCCTGGATTCCAGGAGTTCCCTGTATTCCGGGATTGACTTCAGCCCAAGCTCTTTCACTCTCTTGAACAGCCTGTTGTACATGAATACATATTTGTTCTCACGGATCTGGATGCCGGTCTCAGTTTCAATGAATCTGCGGAACCAGTTAAAATCCTTCCGGCAGAGTTCGGAGATTTCTGTCATCTCAGTCGATACAGGCAGCACTCCCACTCCTTCACGCTTCAGTTCCCTGTCCCATCAGCATCTCTATCGTCGATTCCTCGGCGAAGATCTTCTCCGTATCGATTAGGAAAACTAGTTTTTCCTCGACCTTGCCGATGCCGCTGATAAATATATTCTTCTCTGTGATCGTGGATTCTGGCGTATCGGAGATATCATTGTATGGAATCTCCAACACATGATGGACCGAATCTACCAGCATTCCGAGCAGCGATCCCTGATACTCGATGACTATAACACGGCTGTCCTTTGTCACATCCACAGCGGGCAGCCCCAGCCTTTTTCTGAGATTCATTACCGGAATCACGCTGCCCCTCAGATTGATCACGCCCAGAATATATTCCGGAGCTCCAGGCACTTCTGTTATATTCTGAACTCTGTTGACCTCGTGAATATATCCAATATCCTGGCCATAACATTCCTCGCCAAGCCTGAAATTCACACACCTGAACGGACGTGATTCATTGTTGTTTTCTTTTTCTGCCATACTCGACACCTCTCGAAGAGACATTACTTGCTACAAGTGATTTCGTCTGGAAAGGGTGATTACTTTAGCGAGTAAGAGCCTTGCAGAAAATTAAGTTCTGACTTGGGGGAGGAGTTAAGCCCGATTACCGGAACGACCCGTGTTTATTAAAAAAAGCGGGAGTGAGGAAAACAAAAAGATTTATGAAGAACATCACAAAAAACGAAAGCTGGCCATACTTGCAATAGAATGTCAACTTGTCGGCAAGCCTCACCGGCACCTGCAGTATCCCTTTTTTGTCGAGTCCTATCTTCCCCTTTATCCGGCCTACGGGATCGACTGCCATCGAAATACCCGTGTTGGCGGATCTTATCATGGTCACACCGTTTTCAATGGCCCGCAGTACGGCGGTCTCGGAATGCTGCAGGGGTCCTCGTGTGCTTCCAAACCATCCATCATTGGTAATGTTAACCAGAAACTCAGCGCCGTGTTTGACATATCTTCTCGCGAAGTCGGAAAAAGTCGATTCGAAACAGATCAACGCGCCGAACTTCCCTCCGGTCGTGTCGAACACTGTCTGCTGCTGGCCCGGCTTGAAATTTGCCTGCCCGAAATCCATCTTCTCCAGCGAAGGAAGAAACTGGCTGAAAGGTATTCTTTCCCCGAATGGAAGGAGGTTGACCTTGTGGTACTGGGAACGGAGGACGCCAAGAGAATCAATCAGGCCACAGGCGTTGAAGGAACGCCACTTTCCTCCATCCTGAACATGATTGATATAACCGATGAACAGATCGGTATGCGAGGCCACCGCGATCCTCTTGAGCCAGGTCCTGTAGCGAGTTGAATGGCTTATCGATACTGGCGCCGCCGTCTCCGGAAAGATCACAACATCAGGTCTCGAAGCCGCCGCATCCATGGCCATATTTTCTATCTCTGTGAAGATCGAATCCCTGTATTCCGGCTTCCATTTCATTTCAAGGTCCAGGTTAGGCTGTACGATAGCAACATTACTGTAACGGGCAGTGTCACTGGTGCTGTCCAGGTTTGAGATCCGTGCCGCGCCATACCAGAGATGTGAGCCGATCAACAATACCAGGCATGTCAGGGACCAGACTCTTCCCCTGTTGGACCTGTAGAAAAATACGAAAGTGATCAGGACATTTACAAGGACGAGGATCATCGAAAATCCGAAAGGGCCATAGAAGGAAAGGCCCTGCATCGCTATCGGGTAGGGAACGAGAGCGCTGGACACAAGCCCCCAGGAAAGAGCCATTTCACCTGTGGACCGCATGAATTCTGTCAAAGCCCAGAATGCCGGCGCCACGAAAAGTGCTCGCGGCCCGAATCGTTTCACGAACCAGGCAAGGGCAAGAGAGAAAAGGGCCGGAAAACAGGCAAGATAGAGGGTCAACAGTATGAATGCCGGAAACATGACCCATGACATATTTATCGCTGACGCAGGTATGAGATTCGTTATCCAGAACAGAAGGACAACGAAAAAAGACAGGCCAAAGAAAAACCCTGTAAAAAACCCCCGTTTAAGAGCTCCTGCCCGCCAGTCGAGTTTGGGAAACGCTACAAGAAAATATCTCAGGATCGGCACAAGGGCCACAATAGCCAATACCCTTGTAGGAAACGGAGGGAAAGACATGGCCAGGAGAATACCCCCCAACAACCCCGCAAGGAGCTCCTCTCTCCACCTGAATATAAAGGAACCTCTTTTCAAGAATTGCCCTCCCTGGCTCTGTGTCCGCTGCAGTATAATATTTATGCCCGGGATGAGGCAAGGTGAATGTACTCCCCACCCCGACACACACAAATCATCGAACACAGCGGCCTGATACCTGGTACCCGGAGCAGCGGACCATGCCACCGGAAAAACATTGAAATACCGGCATCCATATGATACAATTCTCTGGTAATAACAATTATCATTTTATTGAATAAATCCACCAGGCGTTCCGGGTATCAGTTCTGGAGTAGATTCATCATGAGAAAATTCTGCCTTCTCAGGTCGTTTCTGACTGTCAGGATCATCCTTGCTCTTGTCTTATTTCTGGCCGTCATCTATCTGACGGTCCCCGGGTCCGATCTTCAGGCCCGAAACCCGATCAAAAACACATTCTTTTCCATATATCCAACAGCCGAAGGTACCGCGCTGGACGATCTGCCAAGTAACGGCAGTCATTGCGGAGTCTGCCATTTTGATTTCGGCGGAGGCGGGCAGAGAAATCCCTACGGCCTTGCTATCGAGATCGGCCTGAACAACGGGCTATCTAATACCGATGCGATCCTCGCGGCACACGACCTCGACTCGGACTCGGACGGATACAAGAATTACATCGAGATAACTGATGTTGTGAACTTCTCCAACACTCCGACATTTCCCGGACTGTATGAGGGAAACAAGGACAATGCACTCAACGTCGACATCGTAGACATAGAACCCTACCTCACACCTGCGGGTGCGACCGATATTATCGCTCCGACCGTTGATATGATAGATCCCGATGGAGGGGAGATCCTCCCGGCCGGTTCATACTACTCCATCAACTACACAGCTGACGATGCCAGCGGAGTGTCGCATATAAACATCTATCTTTCAGATGACGGAGGTGCGACCTTCAAGCAGGTAGGAAAGAACGAGCCTGCAGGCACCGGTTTTTCCTGGTTCGTACCTAATTATCCTGGAGCATCCAACAGGATAAAGGTCGAAGCGGTTGACAACGCGAGCAATCCCGGTTCCGACGTCAGCCTCTCCGATTTTTCGATCACTGCTACTCCAGCTGGATATGTTCCCTCCACACTCAGGGATATGGACATGACCGGCACTCAGCCTCATGAAGGCGCGATCCTGGAAGACCCTGACGTCTCCTGCGCCACATGCCATGGTAATTACGATGAGGCTGCCGAACCCTGGTACAACTGGCGGGGAAGCATGATGGGCCAGGCGGCCCGGGACCCACTGTTTCTGGCCTGCATGACCATTGCCGAACAGGACGTTCCTTCGGTGGGCGACATCTGCATCAAGTGTCATTTTCCCGGAGGATGGCAGGAAGGAAGATCTGTCGATACAAGCGGTGAGATGCTTACCGTCCTTGACAGGCACGGAGTCCAGTGTGACTTCTGCCATCGCATAGTCGATTACGACTATGTAGAGGGTATCAGCCCCGCCGCTGACCCCACAGTGCTTTCCACGGTAGATCCACTACCACTTCAATACGCCAACGGCCAGTTCATCAACGATCCCGGCCCCGTCAAGAGGGGCCCATATTCGGACGCCGAGGCCAGTCACGCTTTCGTCGAGTCGCCTATTCACAGATCGGCAGATCTGTGCGGAACCTGTCATGATGTGAGCAACCCCGTTTTCGTCAAGATCTCCCCGGGTGACTATGCTCCTTCCGCTTTCGACGAGGAGCATCCCGACATGGAGATCAGGAATATGTTGCCGGTCGAACGGACCTACAGTGAATGGACCAGGAGCGAATATGCTGCATCAGGCGTCTATGCTCCCCAATTCGCGGGTAACAAAGCGGACGGAATAGTATCTACCTGCCAGGATTGCCACATGAGGGACACCTACGCCAAGGGAGCAAACGTGACGGGCGTCAACGACCGTGCGGACCTGGCGATTCACGACCTGACCGGCGGGAATACATTCGTTCCAAAGACGATCTCCGCATTCTTCCCCGACGAGGTAGACGAAGCTCAGCTTAACGATGCTATCTTGAGAGCCAGATCGATGCTGCAGAAAGCTGCCAGCCTTGAAGTGATCCCCGAAGATTTCGGAATATCTATAAAGGTGACTAACGAGACCGCGCACAAACTGCCTTCCGGATATCCCGAGGGAAGAAGGATATGGCTTAATGTCAAAGCGCTGGATGTGAACGGGCAGGTCATTTACGAATCTGGACAATACGATTACAATGAGGCCCTGCTTCTCAAAGACTCCCAGAT
>JAHOYU010000061.1 GCA_019038625.1 Candidatus Latescibacterota bacterium
GCTGATATAGATAAGCTCATAGGCGAGATCGGTGACTATGATATGGTTGTGGGTGCCAGAGGAAAGTCTAAAGGTGTGCGGGCCCCAGGCAAAAAAATACTGTCGTTAGTCGCGAATTATCTCAGTGGTATGGACATTCCGGATCTGAACTCGGGCTTTCGGGCTTTCAGAAAAGAGACGATATTCCAGTTCCTTCACATCTGTCCAAACGGCTTTTCTTTCACTACAACAATCACGCTGGCCTATCTGAGGTCGGCATACAGCGTGAAATATTTACCAATACCAGCTGAAGTAAGAGTCGGGCGGGCGAGCAATGTAAGTTTCTTCAAAGATGGTTACAAGACATTTCTTCTCATCATAAGGGTCATAGTCCTGTTTAATCCGCTCAAGGTCTTTGTCCCGGTATCTATAATGATAATGGTGGTAGGTATCCTGTTCACTATCTATGGTATTCTGCGGTTCGGACGAGCGCCAAATATGGGAGTCCTGACCATACTGACCAGTGTGCTTCTATTTTTCATGGGCATAATGGCAGACCAGATCTCCGCACTGAGAAGAGAGAGTCGGCTTGACTGACCACGCGGGTTACTGAGATGGAATTTCCACAAAAGAAAATCTTGAGAACGGTGTTTCAGATCGCGGGGATAGCCCTGTTCATCGTTATTCTGTCAAAGGTAGATCTTAGGTCTGTTAGAGATTCTTTTTCCGATTTGAGTATCATCCATATGGCTGGGACGGTTCTGATCCTGCTGTCCTTTACCTTGGTCAAGGCTATGAGATGGAGAACCATTGTAAAAATGCAGGGAGGGGAAGTAACACCTGTACGTGCATTCGCGATATACTCATCTGCTCTGTACATGGGATTTCTTACACCCGGTCGCCTGGGTGATTTTATCAAGAGCATCTATCTGATGCGGAGTGGGATGTCAGTCGGCAAAGCTGTATACAGCTCAGTGGCTGACAGATTGTTTGATCTGGGTTTTCTTGCAGTAATAGGATTCGCAAGTCTTGTGTCATTCCCCGGCATCTTTAATAACCAGATCATCTTCAGTGGCGTCTTGCTGGTATCGGTAGCCGCTGTCTTTGTGGTTCTTTTCTGGCGCCGAGACCTTTTGAAAAGGATTGCCGGGAAATTTCTCTCCGGAGCTCCGAAAGGGTCTTTCAGGGGGAATATTGACAAAATAATAGAAGAGACTGTAGGCGAATTTTCCACTCTTAAACCTTCCGGGCTCGCTCAGGTCATCTTGTTGTCAGCTATAGCATGGGTCCTTCATTTCGGAGTATTTATACTTCTGGCCGATGGTATCGGCACGGGCGCATCGGTCCATGTTCTCATAGTAAGTGTCGCAGTGGCCATTTTTACCGCACTTATACCCGTTTCCCTGTCAGGGCTCGGGACGAGAGAACTTGTTCTTGTCATGGTCTTCAGCAGAGTGGGGCTTTCGAAGGAAGCAGCAGTGACCTTTTCCCTTTCCTTTATTCTTGTCTATCTGATACAGGGTGTGACCGGGCTGGTATGTTGGCTGGTGGCACCTCTGGAAAAGAAGATGGAGGATGTCAAAGATGAGTAGCAGATACGCCAACAATTTTACGATGGATGAAGTACGGATATTCTGGGATGGAATTGCTGAGCATGAGTACGAACACGCGAATGAGCAACTTGACCGTGTGCACACACAAAGGTTCCGGGAGGCTGTGAAGAGACTCGATCTTGAAACGGGAACAAGGTTGCTTAATATCTGGTCGAGAATTGGAGATGGCACGCCCTGGCTCAGAAAAGATTGCCAGGAAATCAAGCTTGTAAATGCGGAACTCTCTTTCGAGATGTTAAAAGGTAGCAGGAAACTGAATCCTGAAGAGGCTCATGTTCAGACGTCGCTTCACGAACTCCCATTCCTCGACGATTCGTTTGACAGGATAATGTCGCTGGAGACACTGGAGCATGTTCCTGATCCTCTACTGTTCCTGAAAGAGTTGAGAAGGGTAGTAGTAGATGGAGGGCGACTCGTGATGAGCCTGCCTCCTTCTTTTGCCGAGTGGACAAGTGTTCTTAATGGCATATTGAAATTCCACCACGGTGAGGGTCCACACAGGTTTCTCGCTCCACGTGAAGTCCGCAATATGCTTCGGGATTCCGGATTTAGACTGGATGATTACGGGGGAACTCTTTTTCTGCCGATCGGGGGAGCCGCGGTAGAAAAGCTTGATTGTGTGATCGCCGATCTAGTTGGAAAGTCTTTTCTGGGCCAACTCGGTATGAGGAGTTTCTATGTCTGTACAGCTGCCGTGTGAAACTTTGATCAGTAAGATCGTCGATACAGGGTTGTGCACAAGGTGTGGGACGTGTGTGGGGGTCTGTCATCTCGATAATATATCTATTCCCGACTATATGGGTGATTGTCTTCCAAGTGCTGGAAACAGGTGTGATTCATGTGGATTATGTCTTTCTTCCTGTCCCGGAGGGGAAGTCGATTTTTCAAGACTTGAAAAAAGATTTATATGTGATTCAAAGACGGATCCATTTACCGGTATTGTAAAAAGTGCATGGGTCGCTCGCGCTGTCGACGAAAAGGTAAGGGCATCTGGCGCCAGCGGTGGAATAGTCACAGCGTTGCTGAACTTTCTCATCGAGACAGACAATGCGGATGGGGCGCTTGTATATTCCATGGACAGAGATAAACCCTTCGTCGGGAGAGGTGTGATAGCCAGGTCCAAGGCAGAAGTAGCAGAAGCATCTCAGAGCAAATATCATCTCAGTCCGATGAACGAGGCACTTGCGGATCTTAGAGACGCCGAGAGGATAGCAGTAAGCGGTCTTCCATGCCAGATTCATGGAATTAGAAAATTGCAGGATTCGGGTTGGGAGAAAGCTTCGTCCATAGGCCCATGTGTGGGTATATACTGCGGAAACAATCTGTATTATGAAGCTACCAGGGTGATGATGAAAAAGATGGGAGTCAAGTCTTTAGAGGATGTGAAAAGACTTTCGTATCGAGAAGGAGACTGGCCCGGATATTTTTCAGTGGTCAATAAGAATGACGAATCTTTGAGGGTATCCAAGCTGGATTTCAATCAGGCTATCCCCTTTTATATAAATCATAGATGCTTGTTCTGCACGGACCTGACAAACGAGCTTAGTGATATAAGTGTGGGGGATGCCTGGTCGAAAGAGGGTTTGGAAGAGGGTGGATGGTCGATAGTCCTGGCGAGAACCGGGGAGGGTGAGAAGCTTGTAAGAAGTGCAATCGAGACTGGAATCATCATAGCAGAGGATATCAGCCATCAAGAGGTCCTTTCCATGCATGCGCATGCTTTTGATCTGAAGAAATATGGGTCATGGCTGAGAGTCAGTGCCTGGAAGTATCTGGGGTATAAAGTCCCATCGTTCAATCAGGCTCGCCCAGATATCAAAACAGGCAGAAAAATAGCTGAAATACTATTCTCGATGCAATTCATGCTTTGTTCTTCAAAAGTCGGGCGAAAGATGTTCTCTCTCCTTCCGGTAGGAGCACTTGGTCCGATTTTCAGATGGTTGCGCAGGACATGGATAAATATTTCCCGCCGGAACTGATCAAGTGTATTGAAAAACTCGGAAAATATTTCCCTTTTGAACCGTTTTTTCGCTAAAGGTTCTCTTATCCCATGACGAAAGAAGAAGAAGGAGCAGAACGACCGGACGCTATTAAACGGAGGTTCTGAAATGGTACTCCTGAATCCGGCTGCGAGTCGGGGTCATAGTGGGCAGGAGATAAGGGCCGATCTCAGACCGAAATTGGCGGCAAGGATGAACAATCCGTCACCATCGGAACGAGTGGCCAAGCCTTCTGAAGGAGAGTATGCGACTCCTGCTGACCTCGGAAGCAGTGCTAGAGACCACTGCCTGCGTGAATCGATCGACGCCATCAGAGCACGGCTGAAGACTGAGGATAAACTTCTCAAGGACGTAACAGCCGAAGCCAGAGCGGAGGGAAATAAGACATATGATGCCCTCGCGCGCTTCAGAGAGAAAGAAGAGACTTCTGGAGTTATCGTCGATGAACACGGTTAAACTATTGACCGCAGGGGTTTTCGTTCGATACATTTATATGTATGAATGAAATATCCGGATTTACGTATGGTAGAAAAAACCGCCGCTGGGAGAGATCGGTCCTTGAAGAGGGTGGTCTCTTCCTGGTCGGCGGCATTGTACGCGACATTCTTCTCGGCAGGGCAGAGGAGAAGGTGGATGCCGACTATCTTGTAACAGGAATAGAGCTGGAGAGGCTGATCGACATTCTACGGCCACACGGGAAGATCGATTTTGTCGGCAAATCCTTTGGTGTACTTAAGTTCAGAGAACCTGGTTATGAGTCTGTTGATATATCCCTGCCAAGAAATGAATCGTCAACGGGACCCCGCCACAGGGATTTTAATGTCAGCTACGATCCATTTCTGCCGATTGAAAAAGACCTCGTCAGGCGCGACTTTACTATAAATTCAATGGCTATCGATCTGGACGGTATGATGTTGGTTGACCCGCTCGATGGAAAATCGGATCTTGCGGCGGCACTATTGAGAGTCAATCGCAGGGAATCTTTTGTCGAGGATCCTCTGAGGATAATCAGGGGCATTCAGTTTATGGCCAGATTAGAATTGTCAGTCGAGAAAAACACTGCAGTCATGATGAAGAAACATTCGCACAGGCTCAGAAATATTTCGCCTGAGCGTATCAGGATGGAACTTGACAAGCTTCTGCTTCTTTCTGAGAGACCCTCAAGCGCTTTTATCTTCATGCATGAGAATTCTATTTTAGATAAGATCCTGCCTGAACTGGAAGAAACATGGGGTGTGGAACAAAACGAATTTCACAAGTACGATCTGTTTACCCATTCAGTGATGGCATGTGATCTGGCTCCGCCAGAGCTGCATCTCAGGCTTGCAGCCCTATTCCATGATCTGGGAAAGAAAAGCACAAGGAGAGAATATAAAGGTAAGATCGTATTTTATAGGCACGAAGAAGACAGTGCCAGATCGGCCGCAGCAATAATGCGAAGGCTTAAATATTCAAATGAACTGGTAGACAGAGTCGAACACCTGATACGTCACCACATGTTTTTCATAACGGAGGAATGGTCTGATTCAGCGATAAGGAGATTTGTAGCAAGAGTCGGTGTAGAAAACGTGGATGATCTTATGGTGTTGAGGATGGCGGATGGAAAATCCAGAGGGGAGTCGGGAGAGGAAACGGAAAATGAAGTGAAGTACTCTATGCGGCGAATTGAAGAGGTAATCAGGATAGATTCAGCATTCAAGAGGAGTGACCTGAATATTAATGGAAAAGATCTGATAAAAGAGATTGGATTGGCCGAGGGAAGGAAAATCGGGTTCGTTCTGGATAAGCTTCTTGATTCGGTGCTCGATGATCCAGCTATCAACACGAGGGATCAACTTCTAAAGATCGCCAGGAAGCTGTATGGGGATATAAAGAAAGGAGAGTTCCTGTAACCTGGTGTCAGGGGCAATGCATGGCGTGAACCCCGCTTGAATGGATAGTCGGGTCACAAATACTGCCTGCAAAACCTATGGAAAGAGGGAATTACAGGAACTCTCGAGAACAAATATAGGTGATAATACCTATGTTGTCAACAAGAGAAATACTGAATTTATCGAATATTCAAAAAATAATCGAATTTAAGACAGGAGAACAAAGATGAGAAGAGTAGAAAAACTCATAAAGGAGATGCAGAAGCAGCTTTTCCCCTATCATCACGAGCATGACATTGAGAGAGGGATGAAGAGATGGGATGTCGGAGAAGGAGAATATCTTTCTTCATGGCTTCTTATGCAGCTCAAAGCGTGTCATTCAAAGAGCGGGTGCGATAAAAGGGGAAAATGTATATTCTATGAATATGGAGATCTGGCAAAAAGGAATTTCGAAATATGTAACGAGATCCAGCTTCGACTGGAAAATGGCGATATACGATGTCTTTTAGAAAAAGACGATGAAAAGACAGACTGACAAGAGCTGCCAATAGCAGCCATAATGACACTAATGGCAGTATCTGTCATGACAGTCCTAACTGCCAATTTCAGGTGTTCACTTCTGATATTCTCATATCGTATTATTATACTATAAGTTACCAACGCAATTTGTTATTGTATTCTGGCATGTTACTTGTATTATGTTATTTAAAGTATATCAGTATCGTGGCTTATTTTTGGAGGGTGGCAATGAGCAAGATTATAGGAATCGATCTGGGAACGACAAATTCATGTGTAGCGGTCATAGAAGGCGGAGAACCTGTGATCATCCCCAATCCCGAGGGTGGAAGGACCACACCCTCGATCGCCGGATTCAAAGACGACGAGAAATTGGTGGGGACTCTGGCAAAGCGCCAGGCTGTGACGAATCCGACTGATACCGTATTCTCGATCAAGAGATTCATGGGGAGAAAATTCTCGGAAGTCGAAATGGAGATATCAGAAGTTCCGTACAAAGTAAAAAAAGGGCCGAATGGTGATGTCAGGATAATGGCGAGTGGTAAGGAATATTCACCTCCGGAGATCTCGGCCATGACTCTGCAGTATCTCAAAGAGGCGGCGGAGACGTATCTAGGCGAAAAGGTGACGAAAGCAGTCATCACAGTTCCTGCCTACTTTAATGACAGCCAGAGGCAGGCGACCAAGGACGCTGGAAAGATCGCTGGGCTTGAAGTAGAGAGGATCATCAACGAGCCTACTGCAGCATCTTTGGCATATGGCCTCGACAAAAAAGGCGAAAAGACCATTGCTGTTTTCGATCTCGGCGGCGGTACGTTTGATGTATCAGTTCTTGAGCTTGGAGAATCAGTATTTGAAGTCAAGGCTACGAACGGAGACACCCACCTGGGTGGGGATGATTTCGATAAGAGGGTGATCGACTGGCTGGTTTCGGAATTCAAGAAAGATCAGGGAATAGACATATCGAGCGATCCAATGGCTCTTCAACGCCTGAAAGAAGCAGCCGAGAAAGCAAAATGTGAACTCTCGACAGTGCCTCAAGCGGACATAAACCTGCCATTTATTACTGCAGACAGCTCTGGCCCCAAGCATCTCAATGTCAAACTCACGAGGGCTAAATTCGAACAGTTGACCGAAGACCTTGTCCAGAGGACTGTCGGGCCTTGCAAAAACGCGCTAAAGGACGCTGGACTTTCAGCTTCGGATATCCAGGAAGTCATACTCGTCGGCGGAACGACAAGGATGCCGGCTGTACATGCAAAGGTGAAGGAGATTTTCGGTCGTGAACCGCATCAGGGAGTCAATCCTGACGAAGTAGTAGCTCTTGGCGCCGCGATCCAGGGTGGAGTACTCGCGGGGGATGTGCATGATGTCCTTCTTCTCGATGTCACTCCTCTTTCACTCGGCATCGAGACTCTGGGTGGCGTGATGACGAGATTGATAGACAGGAACTCTACTATTCCCACAAGGAAGAGTGAGATATTCTCTACTGCCGCGGATAACCAGACCACAGTGGAGATTCATGTTCTCCAGGGAGAGAGGGAGATGGCGTCGAGCAATAAGTCGATCGGTCGTTTCCAGCTCGCAGGCCTGCCTCCAGCCTCAAGGGGAATTCCCCAGATCGAGGTGACTTTTGACATCGACGCTAACGGTATACTGAATGTTGCCGCAAAAGATAAGGCTACAGATAAGGAACAGAAGATCATTATCCAGGCTTCCAGCGGATTGTCTGACGATGATATAGACAGGATGGTAGGAGAAGCAGAAGTCCACGCGAGTGAAGATAAGACAAAACGTGAGTTGATCGATATCAAGAACCAGGCAGACCAGATGGCCTACCAGACCGAGAAACAGATTGAGGAACACAAGGACAAGATCCCTTCCGGGGACATGGATGAATTGAGAAAAGTCCTTGAAGAGCTGAAGGAATCCTCCAAGGTCGATGATGTGGAAAGAATCAAAAAAGCAATAGAAGCACATAACTCGGTATGGCAGAAAGCTGCCCAGGCGATGTATCAGAACGCGGCCCCTGAACAGCAGCCCGAGGGGGAACAGCCTGAGGATGGCGGGGATAAGACGGGAGAATCGAAAGAAGACGATCAGGTCGTCGATGCTGAATTTGAAGTTATTGACGATGAAGAGAAGAAATAGGCGGCGTGGAAACTTTTTATTGCCCGACGGTCGATAAATATATTAGATTGTGCAGGTGAACGGAGTGGGCGATTAGCTCAGATGGTTAGAGTACCTGCTTGACATGCAGGGGGTCACTGGTTCAATTCCAGTATCGCCCACCATTCTCTGAAACACAATCGATGAGCCGCCGCAGACGGCATGACTCTCAAGTTGATCCTAACCATACAAGGCGGATGTGTTGAAAATGCTGGAAATAACTTATCCTGATGGAACCAGAGGCGAATTTGCCGAAGGGACTCAAGTGACGGAGCTTCTTTCGGGTCTTCCCAATTCCGTAAGAAAAAAAGCTGTTGCGGTCATGATCGACGACACATTGATGGATCTCCAGCAGACACTGGTATCGGGAGGCTTGTTCAGAGTTCTTACCGCAAGTGACGATGAATCGCTTCCTATCCTGCGCCACAGCATGTCCCATCTGATGGCCTTGGCGATACTTGAGCTATACGGAGACGTTAGTTTTGCCATCGGTCCCTCTATCGGTGACGGGTTTTATTACGATGTCCTTATGGAAAAAACGCTTGTTCCTGAAGATCTCTTAAAGATAGAGGAAAAGATGGCCACTCTGATCAAGGGTGGTGATTTGTTATTCGAAAGGGAAGTCCTTGCCAGGGAAAAAGCAATAGAGCTCTTCGATGCAAAAAATCAGAAGTTCAAGGTCGAACTGATAAAGGACCTGGAGGTCGAGGAAGTATCCATTTACAAGCTGGGAGAATTTACTGACTTATGTACCGGGCCTCACGTTCCCAGGGTGAAGATGCTCAAGCATGTGAAACTCACCTCCCTCGCGGGTGCCTACTGGCGTGGAGACGAGAAGAGGGAGATGTTGCAGAGGATTTACGGTACCGCGTTCTTCACAGATGAAGATCTTGTAGCCGAACTGGACCGACGCGAGGAAGCCAGGAAGAGAGACCACCGGAAGCTTGGACCACAACTCGGCCTTTTCGACATTAAGGAAGAGGCTGGAGGGGGGTTGGCCTTTTGGTACCCTAAAGGGTACATCCTGCGTGAAAAGATAGAAGACTTCTGGAAGGATGAGCACAGAAAGAGTGGCTATGATCTGATCATGACCCCACACATAGCCCGTAGCGAGCTTTGGCACACATCGGGCCATATTGATTATTACAGGGAGAACATGTTCATAATCAATTCAGATGAAGGCCAGGAATTCGTCCTAAAGCCCATGAACTGTCCCGGACATATCCTTGTGTACAAGAGCGACATTCATAGTTACCGCGACCTTCCAATAAGGTATGCCGAACTCGGCACAGTTTATAGAAACGAACGGTCGGGAACGCTCCACGGCCTTTTAAGGGTCAGGGGTTTTACCCAGGATGACGCTCACATATTCTGCACTCCCGATCAATTGGACGATGAGGTCGATGCCTGTTTTGATCTGGCCCATCATATTTTGACGACATTCGGTTTCGAAGATTACAAGGTTGAATTGAGTGTTCATGATCCCGGGAACATGGGAAAATACGCCGGCTCTGAGGAAGAGTGGTTCATGGCTGAGGCCTCATTATTGAAAGCGATCGAGAAGAGGGGGCTGCCTTATGAGAAGATGCCTGGCGAAGCTGTTTTCTACGGACCGAAGATCGACCTGAAACTGATCGACGCTATCGGCCGCGGCTGGCAGGCTACAACGATCCAGTTTGATTTCAACCTTCCGAGACGGTTCGATGTCAGGTATGTATCATCGGAGGGGAAAAAGGAATATGTATATATGATCCACAGGGCCCTTCTCGGTTCAATAGAAAGATTTATAGGAACACTTACTGAACATTATGCGGGATTGTTCCCTCTATGGCTTGCTCCCGTACAGGCCATCATCCTTCCAATCGGGATCGCTCACCACGATTATGCAACGGAAGCCGCGTTGCGTATGCGTGAAGCTGGACTCAGGGTAGAATGTGATGTGAGGGAGGAGAAACTGGGGTTAAAGGTCCGCGATGCCGAAATGCAAAAGATCCCATATATGGCTGTATGTGGGGATAAGGAGTTAGAATCCGGGACGTTCGATATCCGTACGAAGGCAAGGGGGAGACTGGGAACAAAAAAAATCGAAGAAATTATTGCGGAACTGGTTGACGAAGTCGACCGAAAAGCATAATATATATAGCAATAATGCAAGAAGGGGCGAGAGCCTCTCACCTTACGGTCTAATTGTACTGCTAGGGTTTCATCTAAAGCCGACAGAGCTGGACGGGTGGAACAACTACGCGTCCTTTTTTTATTTGTTTTCCAGGAGGTGAACAAATCAAAGGAAGATTTGACAGAGAAAGAAGAGAAAAGAGGACCCGGATCAACGAGATGATTCGGATTCCAGAGATCAGGGTCATTGATGAAAATGGAGAGCAGCTTGGTGTAATGGCCACTGATGAGGCAAGGAAAATTGCGGAGGAGAGAGATCTAGACCTCGTTGAGATCGCTCCTAATGTCAGGCCACCGGTCTGCAAGATAATGGATTTCGGAAAATATAAATATGAACAGAGCAAAAAACTCCAGGAGTCAAAAAAGAAACAACACGTGACTCATCTCAAGGAGATTAAGTTGCGGCCAAAGATCGAAAAACACGATCTTATGTTCAAGATGAACAACGCAGAAAAATTCCTGGAACAGAAGGATAAGGTTAAATTTACAGTTATTTTTCGCGGCAGGGAAATGGAACATCTTGAGAAGGGCTACGAGTTATTGAACCAAATAACCGAAAGATTCTCTGAAATAGCCGCGGTGGAAAGAACGGCGGTAAGGACAGGAAGAATAATGTCCCTTATTATGGGGCCTCGTTCAGATAAGAGCTCAGAAAAGAAAACAAAAAAAGGGGGTGCAGCAGCAGATGCCAAAGATAAAGACTAACAGAGGCGCAGCAAAGAGATTTCGTGTTACAGGAAGTGGAAAGATCAGAAGACACAAGGCGTATGCAAGCCATATTTTGACGAAGAAATCCACTAAAAGAAAGCGCAAATTGCGCAAGCAGACGATTGCATCTGAATCTGATACTAGAAGAATCAGAAGGATGCTAGGGATCTAGAGGAGTCTGTATCATTTAAACAGAAATTTAAGCAGAGACGTAACAGGAGCTTTCAGTATGCCGAGAACGAAACACAGTGTGGCTTCACACAAAAGAAAAAAGAAGGTGTTGAAACAGGCCAAGGGCTTTGTAGGCGGACGTGGAAATCTGTTCCGCAGTGCCCAGGAAGCCGTGAACAGGGCCCTTTCATATGCGTACAGGGACAGGCGAGTAAGAAAAAGAGATTTTCGCAGATTATGGATCGCCCGCATAAATGCAGCAGCTAGGGTCAACGGGTTAAGCTATAGCCGTTTTATAAACGGACTAAAAAAGTCGGATATCGAGATCAATCGAAAGATGCTCTCAGAGATCGCGATCAATGACGCAGACGGTTTCGCCAAACTGGCCGAGATCGCAAAGGAAGCCCAGTAGATGAACAAAAAGGGAATCGACCGACAGACCCTTGAGGAACTGGAAAGATCAGCTGTAAAAGAACTGGATGAAGCGTCAGATATAAGCGCACTGGAAGAGCTTCGCGTAAAATATCTTGGTAGAAAAGGGAGTCTCACTCTTTCACTTAGGTCTATAGGCAACCTTCCAGCTGAGGAACGTCCTGGAATGGGAAGCCTGATAAACGAGATCAAGGAAAAATTATCCGGGATATATTCCAGACGTATGGAAGAAATATCCGAAAATATCGGAGACCCTGAACCCTTCCCCGGCGATTACGCTTTGCCAGGAAGGAGTTTCCAGGGGGGTGGACTCCATGTGCTGACAAGGGTCACGAGAGATATCAAAGAGATATTTTTCCGGATGGGATATTCTCTGGCTGAAGGCCCTGATGTAGAACTGGATTATTACAATTTTGAGGCTCTGAATTTTCCCGAGGACCATCCGTCTCGTGATTCTCAGGATACTTTTTATGTGAATAGAGACATTCTGCTTCGGACTCAGACTTCTCCTGTACAAGTAAGGTATATGGAAAAGAACGAACCACCCATAAGGATCATATCACCCGGAAGGGTTTACAGGAACGAGACGCCTGATCCCTCTCATGCTGCTGAATTCCATCAGATAGAGGGCTTGTATGTTGACAGGAACGTATCTCTCGCAGACCTTAGAAACGATGTCACCTTCTTTATCCATTCATTTTTTGGCCCGGATGTAAAAGTAAGATTCCGGCCGCATTTCTTTCCGTTCACTGAACCCAGTGCGGAAGTAGATATGGAGTGTTTCAGTTGCAGAGGAGAAGGTTGTTCAATCTGTCAGAAGACAGGGTGGATTGAGATCATGGGAGCGGGTATGGTTCATCCAAATGTATTCAAATTTGCGGGATACGACCCTGATTCTGTTACAGGATTTGCGTTCGGTATGGGTATCGATAGAATAGCAATGCTTAAATATGGCATTGATGATATTCGCAGGTTTCTTGCTAATGATATTCGATTCCTGGGGCAGTTCTGGTCCGGATCATGGGCGGGGGTGGAAGATTGAAAGTCAGTATAAACTGGTTGAAGAAGTATGTCGACATAGAGGAATCACCCGAGATCCTGGCATCCGACCTCACAATGTTCGGATTGAATGTTGAAGGTGTCGAAGACTTGAGTGCTGATTACTCAGGAGTTGTTTTCGGGAAAGTAGTTGAATGTGAAAAACATCCTGCCGCTGATAAACTTAGTGTGTGCAAAGTCGATGTCGGTGGCCACACACTATTGAATATAGTCTGCGGCGCGCCTAATGTCAGGCCTGGTCTGAGTGTGGCAGTTGCTGTCGATGGCGCGATTTTGAAAGATGGATTCAAAATAAAAAAAACGAAGCTCCGCGGCGAAATTTCGGAAGGCATGATCTGTTCCGAGACGGAGTTGGGGATCGGGACCGATTCAGGCGGGATCATAGAGCTTGAGCTTGAGTTGGATGCTGGGGATGATCTGACAGGATTGCTCGGTGATAACGATGTGATACTCGATATAGAAGTGACACCTAACAGGCCTGACCAGCTGTCTCATCTGGGGATCGCGCGAGAGATAGCAGCTCTTTATAAAAGAGACCTTCGTGAGCCAGAGTGTTTTCCTCTCAAAATAGAAGATGTCTACGAAATCGATATCGAAGATCCGGAAGATTGCCACAGATTTTCGGTTGCTTTTATCGATGATGTCACTATTGGAGAATCTCCCGAATGGATGCAGAAACTTCTGTTATCGGCCGGAGTAAAACCGATCAGCAATATAGTGGATGTGACTAATTTTATCCTGATGGAACTGGGGCAACCCCTTCACGCGTATGATCGCGACAGGCTTGAGGGAGAATCGATCGGAGTTCGCATGGGGCGGGAGAACGAGATGATCACGACCCTGGATGAAACCGAGAGAAAGATCGGTCCGGACGTACTCGTCATTAAGGACCAAAATGGTCCGGTAGGTATCGCGGGGATTATGGGTGGAGCCGATACGGAAGTAGGCGAGAAGACTTCCCGAATACTTCTGGAAAGCGCCGCATTCGGCCCCAGGACGATCAGGCGGTCGAGCCAACGCCTGAAACTTGATACAGAAGCATCATACAGGTTCGAGCGTGAGAGCGATGTAAGCGGAACTGTAACAGCTCTGGAAAGGGCATGTTGGCTGATACGGGAAATAAATGCGGGGACTCCACGTATTATTTGTCGAGATCTTGTCGCAAAGCCGGATGCTTTAAAAGAAATGAAGATTACCCTGAGGGTGGGGCAGGCAAACAGACTTATGGGCACCCATCTGGATGGAGATGACCTTTCCAGTCTTCTGGGTAGATTGTCTCTCGATTGTGAAGTATCCGAAAAGGAAGTTATAGTTACCGTTCCTGGTTTCAGGAGAGATCTCAAGGAAGAAGTTGATATTATTGAGGAAGTTGCTCGATTGTACGGATATGAGAATATCGGAAGAGAAGAGGATTTAAGAGGGAACGTATTCTCGAAGATATCCACTGTTGACAGGAGAAATGAGGAGGTCAGGACCTTTCTGGCTTCCAGGGGATTCGCGGAAGTGATCACATCCTCATTCATGGATATGGAAGATATCGACCGCATGAGATGGAGTGAGTCTGATTTCCGGAGAAATCCCATTAGACTTGAAAATCCGCTTTCAGCACAACAGTCAGCGATGAGGACTTCTCTGATTCCGGGGATGTTGAGAGTGATATCGAGGAATGCTCCCGTCGAACAGGAAAGTATCAGGATATTCGAGATGGGCAAGGTGTTTCTCCCTTTAAACAGCGGAGAGAGTCTTCCAGACGAGCAGATTCATCTGACGGCTATCTTATCGAGGAATGCCGTGCCTTCTCAATGGATAGATCGATCCAGAGAAGTAGATTATTTCGACATTAAGGGAGAGCTGGAATGTCTTCTTGACCGTTGCGCGGTCAGGTCGGAGTTACAGATCCAGCGGAGCAAGGCGGAAGAACCATCGTATATTTATAACTGGTTGACAAAAGGGAAGATAATAGCTATTTCCGGAGTCATCCCCTCTAAGGTCTTGAAAAACTACGAGATAGAAAGTCCCGTCTATTTCTTCACCGCAGTCATGGATGTGATGCATGGTGTCGGATTCGAAGAGCCCCGATATTCGAAACCCAGTCCCTATCCACAGGTGAAGAGAGACCTCTGTGTTGTTGCACAGGAACGAGTTACGTTCGCTGATATAAGAAGAGTAATAGAGAAGAGAGCTAAATTCCTTGAATCTATAAGACTTTTCGATTACTATCGGGGTGAGACTCTTGGCGAAGGCAGGAGAAGTTACACTTTCAGCCTTGGATTCAGGTCTCGTGATAATACGCTTGATGATGCTGCGGTAGACAAGGTTATTCAAAAGGTCCTTAACAGTTTGCAGCGGGAGCTGCAGGTCACGTTGAGGAGGATGGAGTAAGAATGAGTTCAACCGGTTTGGCCAGCCTGGAACTGCTTGAAAATAAAATAGTTAAGGCGGCGGAGCTAATAGGGCGGCTGGCAGATGAAAAAAAGAAGATCGAAGAAACCAATAAAGTATTGAAAGAAAAAATAGAATCGTTATATATTAAAAATGATGAGATGGCTAAAGAACTTGAAATCTTTAAAATGGATAAAGAAAAGGAAAAAGATTTCGATAAAACTAGAGAGGAGATAGGAAACAAAATCGAGGAGATGCTCATGAAACTGGATGGTTTGGATATCTGAATGTCCAGTTCAGACGAGGTTGTTTCCGGGCTGGGGTTGGGAGGAATAAACTGTATTGATCTTGAGAGGTAGGAAGATGACCGAAAAGAACACAGAGAAAGTGGAGATTTTTGGTCAGGAGTATAAAATAAAAGGTGTCGGTGATCCTCACTATATTCACATGATCGCCGGCTATGTTGACCAGAAGATGAGGGAGATTGCCCATTCGAGTGGAATAATGTCTCAATCACGAATCGCAATATTAGCTGCTCTAAATATCGCCGACGAGTTGCATCAGGAAAGGGAAGACAGGGATAATATTCAGGAAGAACTCAGTAGGCGCGCTAGTCAGTTGGGCGACCTCATTGAAGACAAGATTGGTGCAGGAAGTTAATCCTCTTACCCCCGGAGTCGAAAGACGCCTGGCGTGGGGATTTGAAAGAGATGAAAGAAGTATAGAAATTCCCTGCTGTGTTTGTGTGGGCGAAGATCATTTTTTGCCAACACTTTGAGCCCGGAGATCCAAACGCTGGTTTAGGATGCCATGCCTGGCTATGCCGGGAAGGTTGAGAAAGCCGCTGGGATTTCCACCTTGTTGATTTGGGCTTAAAAAGGTCCTTCCTTCACGGCACTTTAGTGGGGAATTTTCCTTTTTCTGACCCTGATTCTCCTCAATAAAAGAATTTAAACGTTTCACTGTCAGTGATGAATGTAACAATCAGGAGGTGAGCCGCCCAGCTAGTATCAGGGCATATAAAAATGGATAGTATCTTTTTCTATATTTCGGCGGGAATCCTCGTTCTTTTCCTTGGATTTTTCGTTGGATGGTTGACGAGCAGAAAAATAGCTCAGAGCCAGATGAAACATACTCAGAAACTCGCTGAAAACATTATAGCAGAAGCGCAGAAAGAGGCTGAGACAAGGAAAAAGGCGTCGATACTCGAAGCTAAGGATGATTGGTATCAGGCGAAACAGAAGTTTGAAAGGGACACAGCTGATGAAAGGACTGAACTTAAAAAGCTCGAAAGGCGTATCGAGGAGAAGGAACAGAACATAAACCGCAAGGTGGACTATCTCGAAAAACGCGAATTGGAGATCAACGACAGGAAAAAGACCCTCGAAAAGAAAATGGGGATTGTCTCCGAAAAAAACGAAGAGCTTGCTCAGATCCTGCACAGGCAGAACGAAAAGCTGGAAAAGATCGCCGGTATGAGCACAGAGGGAGCGATGAAGCTTCTGATTTCAAATCTAGAAGGGGAAGCAAAACTCAGAGCCGCTAAGAAGATCAAAGAGATCAAGGATGAGGCGGAAAGAAACGCGACTAAGGCCAGCAGAGAGATTATTACTCTCGCAATAGAACGATGTGCCGCTGATCATGTTGTTGAATCCACAGTCTCGGTTGTCGATCTTCCGAACGATGAGATGAAAGGTCGGATCATAGGGAGAGAGGGCCGGAATATCAGGGCTTTTGAAAACGCGACTGGAATTGATGTGATTATTGATGACACTCCGGAAGCGGTCATACTGTCCGGTTTCGACCCGATCAGAAGGGAAGTCGCGAGACTTTCTCTTGAAAAACTGGTAAAGGACGGCAGAATCCATCCTGGTCGAATCGAGGAACTCGTCGAAAAGACGAGAAAGGATCTTCTCGAAGAGATAAGGGAGATCGGGGAGCAGACGTACCTCGATCTTAATATCCATGGACTGCACCCCGAGATGATAAAACTCCTGGGAAGACTGAAATACAGAACGTCGTATGGGCAGAACGTACTTCAGCATTCAAAGGAAGTTGCTTTTGTGGCTTCCATGCTTGCAAGCGAGCTTGGACTCGATCCTGTTATTTCTAAAAGAGCTGGCCTGCTTCATGATATTGGGAAGGCTGCGGATCATGAGATCGATGGGCCTCATGCCGAGATCGGTGCAGATTTCGCTAAACGTTACGGTGAAAACGAAATCGTTATTAACTCGATCGCTTCTCATCATGAGGATGTCGAAGCCACTTCATTGATCGCACACATAGTTTCTGCTGCAGACGCTATTTCGGGAGCAAGGCCCGGGGCCAGGCGTGAGACTCTTGAGAACTACATAAGAAGACTTGAAAAACTCGAAAAGATAGCAGATGCGTTTGAGGGTGTTGAGAAATCTTATGCTATTCAGGCAGGCAGGGAGATTAGAATACTCGTAAGCCACAAGAAGGTCGACGATGCTTATGCCGTGCAGCTTGCTACGGATATAGCGCGAAAGGTCGAGGACGACATGGAGTATCCCGGTCAGATAAAAGTTGTGGTGATAAGGGAGACAAGGGCAGTGGATTTTGCGAGATGATCTGGTGGACAAAGTGCCCGAGAAGAAGTATTTACCGCGTGGTCATTAATAATATGTCTGGAGTCTTCGTATGAACGTGCTTATGCTCGGAGATGTCCTGTCCAGGGTCGGCAGAAAGGCGCTCGGGGCCGGATTGCCTTCACTGAAAGAAGAATACAACGTAGACCTGTGTACAGCCAATGTGGAAAATGCAGCCGGGATGTTCGGTGTGACAGAAAAAGTCATCAGAGAGATCAGAGACGCAGGTGTAGATGTGATGACGAGTGGAAATCACATATGGGACAAGAGAGAAGGAATAAGGTTGCTCGATGCCAGCGATGACCTTCTTCGGCCCGCGAATTATCCTCCGGGTGTCCCTGGAATCGGGTATACGATCACCGAAGCTGGAGGTCGAAGCGCCTGTGTCATAAATCTCCAGGGCAGGACTTTTATGCCCGATATCGATTGCCCATTCAGGAAAGCAGACGACATTCTCGCATCGATGCCTTCAGATGTAAAAATAATCATCATAGATTTTCACGCTGAAGCGACAAGTGAAAAACTGGCGCTTGCGAACTATCTGGATGGGAGAGTGAGCCTTCTGGCAGGTACACACACACACATACCTACTGCGGACGAGAGGATCCTTCCACAGGGAACTGGATACCAGACGGATATCGGCATGACAGGACCATATTC
>JAHOYU010000062.1 GCA_019038625.1 Candidatus Latescibacterota bacterium
GGAATGGTGTCCGGCTTCGTCCGGAATCAGTGTCCGGGTTGCTCCGGAATACGCATTCAGAAGAGCAAGAAAGAAAGCGGTACGATACCAGCCCCCACGAAGCTGGAATCGTCACCGCTTTTTCTGTTTCCACGGATGAGGGCGGAAGAAGTTTGGGAGGAAAAGATGATTGGATCCCCTTCACTTGATCTTAAGAAGGATAAATGTAACAGGCCTTGCGGATCAAAAGCGCTGAGAACGAAGATACTAGAGGCAGGATTACAGTGGAAATACATCTACAAACGACTTAACTGCAAGCGGTGGGATTGCGAGAGATGTGGGCCAATTATGGCTTGGCAGCGATGTAAGGATATATCGAAGATTGCAGAGGAGAAACAACTAGATCGCTTTCTCACCTTAACACTAGACCCTAGCAAGATCCCAAAGGATATCAATCCATTCAAATACATTTGGAAGGTGTGGAGTAAATTTCGTGTGTATCTCGGAAGAAAAAACAAAAAGGCAATATCCTACATATGTGTAGTTGAGCCTCACAAATCAGGATTACCACATCTCCACGTTCTAATAGATAGATTCATCGCTCAGAAGTGGGCAAGTAATGCATGGTCTTCAGTTGGAGGAGGAAAAATTGTGTTTATTAAAAAAGTGAAAGAGATAAGAGACATCGGGAAATACTTGGCGAAGTATCTAACGAAAATAACAAAGGAAGCTCTTCCTAGAAGATTTCGGAGGATATCAACATCCAGAGACATAAAGCTGAACACTTTTGAAAAAGGTGGTATTGAATGGAAAATGTCTCCACTTTACATGGAAATGCTGGAAAAATATGGAGAAGATAATATATGCCAGAAGATATATGACGAGAATGATTTACTGAAAGCCATAGTCACAGATGAAAGCCTAGACGGAGAAGTAGGACTTGAATTTTGGGACGAAGATATGGTATCAGGAAAAGTTACCGGCTGGGGAATAGGAGGAAACAGTGAAGAAATGCGTGATTTATGTGAGGGTATCAAGCAAGGAACAATCAGAGAAGGGGTTCTCGATATCCTCTCAGAGGGAGTTGCTGATCTCGTACGCAAAGAAAGAGAAGCTGAAAATAGAGAAAATATTCGAAGAGGTGGAAAGCGCAAAAAAAGCGGGAAGAAAAAAGTTCGAGGAAATGGTAAAGCTTCTAAGAAAAAACGGAAGCATTGAACACATTCTGGTTGAAAAAACAGACCGGCTTACAAGAAATTTCAGAGATGTTGTAAAAATCGATGATCTCGGCAGGACAATTCATTTTGTCAAAGAGGGGAATATCTTAACGCCTGACTCAAAATCAGGCGAGAAATTGATGCACGACATTAAAGTTGTCCTGGCAAAAAACTACATCGACAATCTATCGGAAGAAACTAGCAAGGGCATGTTGGAGAAGGCCAGACAGAATATCTGGCCTTCTGTTGCCCCATTGGGATATTTAAACAATCGAGAAACAAAGAGAATTGATGTTGATTTCAAAAGGGCTCCGATAATCAGAGAATTGTTCGAGGAATATTCATCTGGAAAGATGTCTCTAAGATCAGCAACAAAGTATGCGAAAGAAAAAGGACTGAGATCAAAGAAGGGGAATACTGTTTCTCAGTCGAATATCTACAAGATACTAATCAATCCAATATACATCGGAGATTTTGTCTGGAAGGGTGTCTATTACAAGGGAAGTCATAATCCCATAGTATCGAGAGAGGTATTCGATAGAGTTCAGATCGCTGTTAGGAACAAAAGCAAACCGGCAAAAAGAAAACATGATTTAGCATTTAGGGGATTAGCAAGATGTGGCAATTGTGGCTGTATGATCACTGGGGAATTCAAGAAAGAGAAATACACTTACTACCGCTGCACAAGAATGAGGGGAAATTGCGTCGAGAAGCCAATAACTGAATCAAGGCTGGCTGAGATGCTAGGAGAACCTTTAAAGCGGCTCAGAATGACTGATGAGCGCCTTGAGTGGATTATTGAGGCATTGAAAGAGAGTCATCAGGAAGAAAAGAAATACAAAGCTGAAGAAATTAGAAAACTGGAATCAGAGTATGAAGGATTGAGTTGGAAGATAGACAAACTCTATGAAGATAAACTGGAGGATGTCATTCCGCCGAATTTTTGGAAGAGTAAATTTAAAGAGTATCAAAGCCGGCAGGATAAAATAACAGAGCTGATCGAGGAACACCGGACTGCTGGGAAGGATTATCTGGAGAACGGCGTCAGGATATTAGAACTCGCTCAAAAGGCTTACTCCCTTTATGTTATGCAGGATTCTTTCGAAAAGCGTAAATTACTCGATTTGCTATATTGGAACTGCACTCTGGAAGGTGGAATAGCAAAAGGCGAACTGCGTAAGCCCTTTGATTTAATTGCAGATGGAGTGGCAGAGGAAGAACGCCTGATAAAGGAAAAAGCCCCCGAAAAGGCCCTAAATGAAAATTGGCTCCTCAGGTAGGACTTGAACCTACAACCCTTCGGTTAACAGCCGAATGCTCTACCAATTGAGCTACTGAGGAGCACGTAATATCTATATTTCAGCAAGGTCTGTGCCTCGCAGGTCTTCAATAATAGTAATAGTCAAGTCCGTTGTCAACGCTCTTTTAGAGTTCGGTAAACTGCCCTGGATTCTTTAGAACTACCTGTCTGGGTTGACTTAACCGGCTATTATCCTATGGAGTTCTGAAGCGAGAAGCTCGGGCGGAGATGTCACCGAGATCCCTGATTTAAGTGGCATTTGAGATTCAACGTTCCCTTCTGCCCTCCTGCTGATAATGTCCATCAACTGTATCCTGCAGACCGGGCAGGCGGTGGCCACGACATCTGGCTGGACCGCAGCGATCGCATCAGCCTTTACACTGCCGACCTTGCTGGAAATATCATCATGCACGAAGGTAAAGAATCCGCCACCTCCACAACATCTGTCCGCGTCGGGCATCTCCACATACCGATACCCCGGAAGCAATTCGAGAAGAGCTTCAGGCTGACGTTTGACTCCCTGCCCCCTCCCGAGATGGCATGGATGATGATAGGTGACCACAGGCAATTTTCCAGCATCCTTTTCCCGACCCTCACTGTCCGTGTTGTGTTTATCAATAAGTTCTATTGCCAGAAGTTCGTTTATGTCACGGACTTTTCCCTCGACTTTTTCCAGATAGCCTTCTCCGGCCCTTCGCAGTTTCTCCGCCTGGGGCCTGATCGAACCCGGAGCGTCATCATTCCTGTAAAAGACCTCGCTCTTTTCATCCCACTCCACCTTAAAGAAGCCGTCATCATTGAGGTCGAAAAGCCTGGGGTATTCGCTCTTCAGCATCTTTCCCCCTGACGAACAGGAAGTGATGATCCACTTGTATTCATGAGCCGAAAGACACTCGACCACATCTACGGCGGCCTTCCTCGCCGAATCGATATCGCCCGAATAGAAGAAGGGGGCTCCGCAACACGCCTGGTCGACAGGAACAATTACATCGATCCCGATCAGGTTCAGCACCCATACGACCGATTCAGCCTCTTCCGGGAAAAAATGATTTATGCTGTCCCCGATGAAATACAGGACCCGGGTCTTCTTCTCGATGTTCCGGGCCCTCGCCGCCCTGACTGCTGACAGGAGAATTTCATCCGCTCCTGATTCCTCAGGCAGAATACCATCGAGCTTCGTCGCTGGAAAGAGTTCCGGGTTGTTTCCGAGAAACGCCTTCGCCCGCGGAAGGGGAAACGATCTCTTTGAGGACCACCCAAGGAGAGGATAGAGGAATCCAACAGGACTTCTCGTACCATACCCTTGCAGCCTTCCCTTTCTTGATATTCCGAACGCTCTCATTATCCTGAAAGCGACTGAATCCATTGAACCGAGTAATTTAAGAACAACCTTCTTCGCCCAGGGCATTAGCCCTCTCTTCGCCATTTCTGTGCGAACAGCGAGTACGATCTCGTCAGCTCTCATCCCCGATGGACAACTCTCCTCACAGGCCATGCAGTGAAGGCATAGATCGAAGACTCTCAATAATTCCCTGTCGGCGATCTCCTCTCCCCTGAAGAAAGCCTCCGCCACTTCTACCTTCCCCCTGGATCCTCCCCATTCCTCCCGGATCACATCGTAGACAGGGCAGACCGACCTGCACCCTCCGCAACGATTACACAGCAGAAGATCCCTGGTGATATCTTTTCTGTCCTTTTCAATCATCTGCGAACCCGTCATCTATTATCCCCTCAGGATCGAAGAGTCTCCTGATCCTGCATGATATTTTCGAAATGGCAGCACCTTTTTCCAGTTTTGCTGAAAGCCCGGCCAACCCTCCCGCGCTGTCATCCGGTCTAACTCTCCGAATGGCGATTCCTTCGCCGGAGGCCTCTATATACCCTCCCCGAAACCTCGCGCCCGGGGAAAAGTTCTCTTTCACATATCTTAATATCTCTTCCTCGTCGCGGCAGCTCTCTCCCGGGCCAGCCCCGGAAGATTCGGGCCATATGACGATATTTCTGTGAGGAGCGAGAGACGACCAGCCGAATGCCGGTGGTCCAGGAAGCGCCAAAGGTCCTCTCAGATCAAAAGACAGGAATTTATACATCCCCGATTCTATTCCTTCGAGCCTGGATCTTTCGCCCGTGACAACTATCTCCGAAATAGCGGAATTGACAGGAAGCAGCCTCAGGGTCACGGAGGTGATCAATCCATACTGACCTCCCCCTCCAGTAAAAAGGCCCGCGAGCTCGTATCCTGCAACATCTTTAATGCTCCGCGACCCCGTATGGATCAGATCTCCAGCAGGAGTCACGATCTCTATAGAAAGGATCGATTCCCTCAACCGGCCGTACTCCCTTTCATACCTCGACACTCCCCCATCCATCACGAGAGCGCCAATAGTCAGATCAGACGAAGCAAGCTCAGGATCATAGGGGAAGAACAGACCTTCGGCTTCGACTGATCTTCGCAGCTCTGCGAGAGTGACTCCTCCTCCGCATACAGCGAGCATATCTTTCCTGGAGACTTCACTGATCTCATTCATACTGCCGCTGGAAAGAAGGAAATGATCACTTTGATCCGCGGGACAGAAAGGACTGTCCTGAATGCAGACACGGATATCCTGTCCGTGTTTCTTCTTGTCATTGAATCTTCTGAACAGATCGACAGTCTCGGCGGCGCTTGCCGGAGTTTCTATGCCCGGGGAGGCTTCTGCCTTGTCGATATTCTTGCGGTTCACGTTCATATCCCCGTACGGTCATCCAAGCCAGTTCAATATCAATGATATACTGACGATGCTGACCAGAGTCGATGTAAGGATCGCGATAGTGACCAGCCTGGGTCTGCAGTCGAACTCGGTCGCGAATACAACGGCGTTCACCGCGGTAGGCATTGCCGATTCGATCAGGATCACATTTCTTAAAATGGGATCAAACTCGAATAATCTCAAGAGGATCAATCCGAAAAAGAACCCGCCCACGATCTTGATCATCCCGGCGGCCACTCCATTGAGTACCGCGCCGTTAGGCCTTCCAGTAATTCGAACATCGACTTCATCAAATTTCTTTGTCTCACCTGAAGGGACATCCTTTGTGGTTTTCCTTCCAGATATCCGTCCGGAGATTATCTTCTGCAGTTGCATACCGAGAAGGAGCAGACCCAGCGGGATCGCAGCCTGACCCAAAAGCCTGATCATCTTCATGAACGGTTCGGGAGGAAGCATGCCGGTCTGAGAGAGAAGCCTGCCGAATATAATCGCGTAGACAAGAGGCACCTTGAAGACGGTCGCGAGGGCTTCCAGCGGTTTCCTGTTTCCCGCGCTGGCAATATAGACGCCCGCCGTCGCCTGTATAGCCGAAGAACAGACTACGTAGATCGATGCGAAGACCACCCCCTGCTCGCCGAAGGCAAGCATGCAGACGGGAATTCCGTAAAACCCGCTGTTCGTGAAAAGCGCCGACATGGAGATAGCGTTTCGTTCTATGGAATCGACTTTTCTCAGCACGCCGTATAATTGCGCCGCTATATAAAGCAGGATCGAAAGAAGTGTCACGTGGAGCAAGACCTTCATGATCAGCCCGTTATCGGCATTCGACCCGGCCATTGTCATAAATATCAGGGCAGGGGTCAGAATATACATCTGTACCCGGGACAGGACACGCTCATCCAGCTTCCCGTATTTCCGAGCCAGATATCCTAGAGTCACGACAAAGAAAACAGGAAGGATGACAGTTGCGATTACCGCCATTTGTCGCCTTTCAAGGTCGACTTATAACATGCTCGACCATTACCAGCCCCAATTTCTGTAACGCCCGGTCTCCCGATCATCTACACCAGGCCGACCATTCTGATCTCACAGAAGATACCATGTAACCATCGTGTATCCAACCCATACCGCAATCGATTATTCTATACCAGTCACCTTTTCCGCTTAAAAAGCTGCAGATCAACCCTTTGTACCGTTGCAACAACGCTACGGTATACCCCCTGTACCGTAGCATAAATGCTACGGTCGTGAGCCATAAAGACAAAACGGGAACCGTCATAATGACAGCTCCCGTTATCTTTATTCAACCAGCCATTTTGCCGGAAGAAGAACTACTTCTTCTTCGTCTCGTCCCCGGCAGCAGCTTTACCTTCATCGGTATCGCCTTCGGCCGTTTCTTCTGACCCGGCTTCAGCCTTCTCTGCTTCAGCTGCGGCAGCGGCGGCTTCCTCTTCAGCCTTCTTTTCCGCTTCAGCGGCAGCTTTCGCCTCTACCGCGGCTTTCTCCTCAGCTTCCTTTGCAGCCTTATTCGCCGCTTCGACAGGATCACCTGGGATATCGACCTTGTGATATGTTTTCATCGGCTTCTTTTTCTTGCCGCGTGGCTTATCTTTCTCACCGACCAGTTCGAGAATCGACGTATCGGCATTGTCACCCTTGCGCTCGCCGAGCTTCATTACTCTTGTGTATCCGCCCGGCCTGCTTTCGAATCTCGGACCGATGTCTTCGAAGAGCTTCTTTAGTATCTTCGGATTCTGAACTGTCTTCGCAACATGACGTCTCGAAGCAAGATCACCTTTTTTTGCGAAGGTTATCATCCGATCGGCTACACGCCTTGCCTCTTTGGCCTTTGCCGTTGTGGTAGTTATTCTTTCCTTGTCGAACAGGGAAGTAACCATGTTCCGCAGCATAGCCTTTCGGTGTGAGGCGGTCTTGTTGAGCTTCCTGTATCCATGATTATGCCGCATTACTTCTTCTCCTCTGAATTCTCTGTTTCACCGCCGAGCAGGTCATTCATATCCATGCCCAGGTGAAGCCCCATACCGTCGAGAATATCAGCGATCTCCTTGAGACTCTTGCGGCCGAAGTTCCGGTATTTGAGCATATCGCTCTCCGACTTCGGTACCAGCTCGCCAAGTGATTTGATATTTGCAGCCTTGAGGCAGTTCGAAGAACGTACGGAAAGCTCGAGTTCATCGACACTCCTGCCGAGGAGTTCCTTCATCTTTTCCTGTTCCTCATTGACGACTTCTTCTATTTCTTCTTCAGGCTCTTCTTCAAAATGTATGAAGAGAAGCATGTGATCCTTGAGGATCTTGGACGCAAACCCGAGAGCGTCCTCGGGGCTAGCGCTTCCATTCGTCGTGATCTCCAGTGTCAGCGAATCGTAATCCGTCTTCTGTCCGACCCTGGTGTCCTTGACCGAGTAGTTGACCTTGGTCACAGGGCTGAAATTGGAGTCCATCGGGATTAGCCCGATATCGTAGTCTTCGAGATTGTGGGTCTCCGAACCTACGTATCCACGTCCATGGCCGATGAGGATCTCCATCCTGACCTTGGCCTTCTCCGTACACGTCGCGATAACGAGATCCTTGTTCAGTATCTCGATCTCCGGGTTTTCCTGGATGTCGGCGGCAGTGATCTCGCCCTTCTTGTTAGTCTCGAGAGTCAGAAATCTCGGATCATCACAATGCATGACGACGATGAGCTGCTTCAGGTTGAGCACGATATCCGTAACGTCTTCCTTGACACCCTTGATAGTACTGAACTCATGGAGCACTTTATCGGCCTTGACCGCGGTAACAGCCGCACCCTGTATGGAAGAGAGCAGCGTGCGCCTGAGCGCGTTACCGATGGTATTACCGAATCCGCGCTCGAGCGGTTCCACCATAAAACTTGCGTACTTCGGAGTCGCGGTGGACTGATCCATCACGATTTCTTTCGGCATTAAAAGGTTACGCCATTTCATCTACGCGTTCCTCCTTGAGCGGTATTCCGGCACCGGCCGAAGCTTCAGAGCGCTACGGCCAGGCACCACATTACTTGGAGTAAAGCTCCACAATAAGGTTCATTTCGATCGGAACCGGGATAACGTCCCTCGTCGGTTCCTCGATATATGTGCCTTCCTTCTTACTTACATCAACAGATATATAAGGAACCGTTCCTCTGCTGCCATAGGCCTTGAGAGCTTCTTCTGTTACGAGCAGATTCCTGCTCTTCTCTCTGAGGCTAACCCGGTCTCCCGGAGTGACTTTGAAAGAGGGAATGTTCACTTTTCTGCCATTGACCTCGAAATGGTTATGAAGGATCAGCTGTCTCGCCGTTGCGCGCGAGGGAGCAAATCCCATCCTGAAGACCATGTTATCCAGTCTGCCTTCGAGGAGCCTGAGCAGGTTCTCACCCGTTACGCCCTTCATCTTCGCCGCTCTCTTGAAATAATTGCGGAACTGGCGTTCGAGCACCTGATACATACGACGCAACTTCTGTTTCTCTCTCAGCTGCACGCGATAATTGCTTCTTCTGCTGAACCTTGACCTTCCGTGCTCGCCTGGAGGATAATTCCTCTTCTCTATAGCACATCGGTCAGAATGACAGCGGTCCCCCTTGAGGAACAGTTTTGTTCCTTCACGTCTGCATAGTTTGCAAACGGGACCCGTATATCTTGCCATCTAATCCTACCTCCCCGACCTTTTCAGGGTCGAATCACTGAACTACATTCTTCTGCGTTTTTTCAACCTTACACCGTTGTGTGGAATCGGTGTACAGTCCTTTATGCTTGATACATCAAGACCGGCGGCACGGAGTGAACGGATGGCCGCTTCTCTGCCCGGGCCGGGACCCTTGATCCATGCTTCTACCTTTTTCATACCCAGTGCCATCACTTCGCGAGCAACGGTCTGGGCTGCCTGCTGTGCGGCGAACGGCGTGCTCTTGCGAGAGCCCTTGTAGCCGAGCTTTCCAGGACTGCACCAGGAAATAACGGCTCCTTCACGGTCGGTGATAGAAATGATCGTATTATTGAAAGTAGATTTAATATGGGCTACGCCATACGCATCAACATTCTTGATCTTTTTCTTCTTCGACCTCTGTGGACGGGCCAATTGGGAACCTCCCTCTCGAATTACCTAACCCCCCCGGTCATCGCCGGGGCGTTCATCATGCGAATAATATTACTTTTTCCTCTTCGAACCCGGACGGTTGCGCGGTCCTTTCCTCGTACGAGCATTAGTATGCGTACGCTGCCCGTGAACCGGAAGACCGTGTCTGTGTCTGATACCACGATAAGACCCGATATCCATCAATCGTTTGATGTTCATCGTGATTTCCGTGCGAAGTGAACCCTCGGTATTATATTCGTCTTCGATTATATCCCTGATCTTGACTTTCTGGTCCTCTGTCAGGTCCCTCGTCTTGATATTACAGGGCACTTCCGCCTTTTCGAGTATCTTTCGAGCACTCGTGCGACCCAATCCGAAGATATAGGTCAAAGCGATCTCGACATGCTTGTTGTCGGGTATATCGACTCCGACTATACGCGCCACAGGCTTTCTCCTTTCGTTATCCAGATCTCAGACAGCCCTAACCCTGACGCTGCTTGTGCTTGGGGTTCTTGCAGATAACGCGAAGAACTCCCTTGCGCCTTACTATCTTGCATCCAGGGCACATTTTCTTTATTGAGCTTCTTACTTTCATCTTTCTTCTTCCTTTTCGATCTTCCTGCCGACCACAGGGATCATCCGCGTTCGGCAGTGAACATTACCAGCGAAACATCAACGAGCTGTCAGGCCCCGGAACTGTCTCCGGATAACGGCCCCTTGAACCAGCTCATTTATACCGGTAAGTTATCCGTCCTCTTCCCAGATCGTAGGGACTCAGCTCCAGTGCCACCCTGTCACCCGGCAGGATCCGGATGAAATGCATCCGCATCTTTCCAGAGACATGGGCAAGCACAATATGCTTGTTCTCGAGTTCTACCCTGAACATAGCATTAGGCAGCGCCTCTACGACAGTTCCCTCTACCGGTATTCCTTTCTGCTTGGCCATCCAGCCTTTCTCTTTCTTCGCGTGTCACTTTCCGGCCCTAACTTCAGCCGGTGATCTCCGCGATGTGAGCAGAATCGATATTCCGCCCGAAGCAGCCTGCGTGTCGTGCGGTCACCTCGTTAAGATCTCAGGTCCCGCATCGGTGACTGCTACGGTATCTTCGAAGTGACAGGATAATTTCCCATCCACCGTAACAAAGGTCCAGTTATCCTCGAGCGTCAGCACATTACTCGCGCCGGCGTTCACCATCGGCTCCAGAGCCAGTACCATCCCCGGCTTGAGGATCGGGCCCTGCCCAGGAGGGCCGAAATTCGGGATCTGCGGTTCTTCGTGCATCCTTCTGCCGATCCCGTGCCCCACGAGTACCTTTACAACCGAGTACCCGTGGCTCTCCGCATGCTTCTGTACAGCATGCGATATGTCGGAAAGATGGTTCCCCGGCCTGACCTTGTCAATACCCAGGTCGAGAGCCTCTTTCGTCACCCTCATCAACTGCCTGGCCTCGTTAGAGACCTCTCCGACAGCGTATGTCCTGGTCGCATCGGAGTAGAACTCCCGGTGGATCACTCCCATATCGACCCCGATGATATCCCCCTCTTCGAGCTCTCTTGGTCCCGGTATCCCGTGAACCACCTGCTCATTGACCGAAGAGCATATCGTGCCCGGAAACCCCTGGTAACCCTTGAAAGCAGGGATCCCTTCGTGTGACCGGATATAATCCTCGGCTATCGCATCGAGTTCTCCGGTCGTCACTCCCGGTCGGACATTCTTCCCGACCTCATCGAAGGTCTCTTTCAAGATCCTGGCGCTCGCGCGCATCAGTTCCAGTTCCGGCTCGGTCTTAATAACTATCATTGCAAAGCGCGGATTATCTCCGCTGTAATCTCGTCTATCTTCTTCGATCCATCAACGGCCACTATGCCATCGACCCTGCTTTTATAATAATCCAGGACCGGCTCAGTCTTGTCCTTGTAGACCTCGAAGCGTCTCAGGATTGTCGCTTCCTCGTCATCGGCTCTCTTGATCAGCTTTCCGCCACATTTCTCGCAGAGCGTATCTTCACCCTTCTCCAGGGTCTCGATGTTGTAGACAGCCTTGCAGTCCTCACAGACCCGCCTGCCGCTTACACGCTTCACGACCACCTGTGGATCGACATCGATCGACAGGATGTGGTCGACGATCACTCCATTACCCTCGAGCATCGCGCTGAGAGCCTCCGCCTGCGGCAGCGTCCTTGGAAAACCATCCAGTATCCATCCACCCTCTTCGCCTCCGAGCTGTTCCTGTACCAGACCGAGCATAAGCTCATCCGGAACGAGAAGCCCGCGGTCCATGAATGTCTTCGCCTTCAGCCCGAGATCTTTTCCGCCGGTCACAGCTTCCCTCAGGAGGTCTCCCGTTGAAAGATGTCTCAGGGAAAGTTGATCCGCTATCCGCACAGCCTGCGTTCCCTTGCCGGACCCCGGAGGACCAAGAATGATTATATGTTTACCAGCCAACCTGCTGCCTTTCTATTTCCAGCACTTCCTGTTGAGAAAGCGCTGAAGAGCCTAGCGCCTTCCGCGCAGCTTGCCCTTCTTCATGAATCCGTCATAATGCCTCATCAACAGGTGAGTCTCGATCTGCTGGAGCGTATCGAGCATGACCCCGACGATGATGAGGAGTCCCGTACCACCGAACCTGAACGGCAGACCGCCTCGATAGATCAGGATATCCGGAAGTACCGCGATAAATGCCAGGAAGATAGCTCCCGGCAAAGTGACCCTCGTGAGGATCCTGTCAATATAGTCACTCGTCCTTTTACCAGGTCTTATCCCGGGAATGAACCCACCGTACTTCTGCATGTTATCAGCAAGATCTACGGGGTTGAGGATGATAGCCGTGTAGAAGTAAGTGAAGAATATGATTATCAGTGAATAAATTGTCACATACAGCCACGACGAGGGAGCCAGCCACTGCTGAATGCCCTCAAGAAATCCCACGTTGAAAAAAGAAGCTATCGTCGTGGGGAACATAAGGATCGACTGCGCAAAGATGATCGGGATGACACCGGCTGTATTGACCCTGAGCGGGATATACTGAGACCGGCCCCCGTAAACCCTGCGGCCGACTATCCTTTTTGCGTATTGTACAGGGATCCTTCTCTGCCCCTGAGTTATCAGAATGACCGAGGCTACCACCATCACCATTATCGCGGCAAAAAATATCATCCTGAAAGGTGTCATATTGCCAAGGCTTATAGCGCGCCAGGTGTTGAGGAAATCCGTCGGGTAGCGAGCGAGGATACCGACCATGATAATCAGCGAAATACCGTTTCCGATACCTCTCTCCGATATCTGCTCTCCCAGCCACATGACGAAGATCGTACCGGCTGTCAGCGTGATCATGGTAAGGAGCTTGAACGGAAGGTTCGCCATTGTCACTACTGGAGCTCCGCCTACATTAAGATTCTGCAGGAAGATGGCTATACCGAACGACTGAATGATCGCAAGTCCCACCGTTCCATAACGGGTGTACTGTGTGATCTTCTTGCGCCCCTCTTCTCCCTCTTTCGCCAGTTTCTCGAAATAAGGGATGACCGCCTGGAGAAGCTGTATAATAATCGAAGCGCTGATGTACGGCATGATACCAAGCGCAAAGATCGTCGCACGGCTGAGGTTACCGCCGGCGAAAAGATCGTACAGCGCAAAGATCGTACCCGACTGTGTCTGAAAAAACGCTTTCAGGGCAAGCGGATTTACGCCTGGAGCGGTGATATGGCCACCGATCCTGTAGATGATCAGCAATCCGATCGTAAAAAGGATCCGTTTCTTAAGCTCCGGAATACTGAATATATCCTGAAACTTCTTTAGCATTATTTCTGCTCCTCTTTATCAAGCTCGGGTATCTTCTTGCCTGAAACGAGACTGACACTACCACCCGCGTCGATAATTGTCTTCGCCGCGGATCTGCTCACGCCGTCTACTTCGACGTCCAGAGCGACTTTCAACTCTCCCTGCCCAAGAATCTTGACGGGAAGAGAAGCCTTCTTGACGAGTCCGGCTTCAACCAGGACACCACGATTGATTTTCGTACCTTTTTCAAACTGCGAAAGGCTACCAACATTGACAACCTGGTTAGCAGTTCTGAAGATATTGTGAAACCCTCTCTTCGGGAGCCTCCTCTGGAGTGGCATCTGCCCGCCCTCGAACCAGGGTGGGACGCCACCACCACTACGGCAGTTCTGGCCCTTATGGCCCTTACAGGAGGTCTTTCCATGCCCCGACCCGGGACCGCAACCGATCCTTTTTCTCTTTTTGACAGCTCCCGCTGCCGGGCTGATCTCGTTAAGCTTCATCTTCTGCGCGCTCCTTGAATCTTGTTTTTCTCGAGCTATCCGGGTTAACTACCGGACTTTATTATTCCTCTTCGTCAGCCCCGGCAGCTTCAGCCGGTGCTCCGGCATCAGGCCTGGCCGCTTCAATCACGGTAAAACCGGCCGTCTTCTTCACGGGGGCAGGAATATCCTTCTCGTCGATCTCTACCACGGCCACAAGGTGACGCACTTTTTCAAGCATTCCCCTGATCTGTGGATTGTCGTTCTTATACAACGTGCGATAGTTCCTCTTGAACCCCAGAGACTCCATCACTACCTTGTGCTTCTTCTCCTGAGAGTGGATGATGCTCCGCACTTGTGTGATTTTCAATTTCTTCGCCATCTTGCTTCCTCGCTATTGTTCGGCCGGGATACGCTCGCCGTCTGACGCCGCGCCCCTACCCTGGCAACCCCTGCCTTCCGGCACGGACCTGTTCTTTCTAGCCCTGTTCGGCTGATGCCTGCTCTCCGGCGGGAGCCTCTTCGACTTTCGCTGGAGCTTCCTTCACCTGGTCCTTAAGACCAAAAAGTTTGCTGACCGACATGCCGCGCTTCTTCGCTACCGACTTTGCACTTTTCAGGGCCTTCAGCCCGACCATCGTTGCTTTTACCATATTATGCGGATTGTTTGATCCGAGCGACTTGGTCAGTACATCCTTTACACCGGCGACTTCCAGCACCGAACGAACGCCTCCACCGGCGATTACTCCGGTACCGGGCGAAGCTGGTTTCATCAGGACTCGCGCGGCGCCAAATACACCCACCACCTTATAAGGTATGGTCCCTGCGACCATCGGGATGGTGATCATGCATTTGCGGGCCTCTTCTCCGGCCTTGCGGATCGCGTCACTGATCTCGTTAGCCTTGCCCAGGCCTACGCCGACTTTTCCCATTCCGTCGCCTACCGCAACGAGAGCGTTAAAGCTGAACCTTCGTCCACCCTTGACTACCTTCGCTACACGATTAATATGGACAGTCTGCTCGAGAAGTTCAGGACCGGTATCTTCTCTTCGGTCCCTGCGTCCCCCACGGCCGTCTCTGCGACCGCCGTCTCTCTGTTTACCTCTGCCCTGGCCTCTGCCTTGTTCTCTATTTTCCAACTATTGTACCCCCGTGGGCGATCGTCCCACCGTAGCGGGATTTTCCTGGTTAAAACCTGAGACCGTTCTTGCGGGCCGCATCCGCGAGCGCCGCTACTCTTCCATGATATAGAAATCCGTTCCTGTCGAACACGACCGTCTCGATCCCATTCTCCTTCGCCTTCTCGGCAATAGCCTTGCCTACTTCGACGGAGCGACGGATCTTAGTGCTAAGCGGCGCCTTCTTCTTGCCCTTCTTGCCCTTTTTCCCATCTTCCGGGGTCTCTGCCGCCGGCTCTGGCTCTGCCGCAAGCGTCAGCTTCAGACTGGACGCCGAAGCCAGTGTCTTCCCGGTGACATCATCGATGACCTGGGCGTAGATATGGCTGAGACTCCGGTAGACCGAAAGACGCGGTCTCTCTGTCGTGCCATGAATCTTCTTGCGCACCCTTGTACGCCTGCTCAGCCTCGCTGATCTTCTTGTTCCTGTTGCCTTGCTCACTTTTCAACTCCTGTTTTCGGGGCCGGGCCGTCACCTATCGTAACGACAGCCGCGGCACATCCAGTCAGTGCTAGAATCCTGTTCCAACAGCGGCCTTTCCAGCCTTGCGCAAGATCTGCTCACCCTGATAACGAATACCTTTACCCTTGTACGGCTCGGGCGGGCGGAAAGCTCTGATCTCGGCGGCTGTCTGGCCGACTTTCTCCTTGCTTATACCTTTTATGGTTATCTTCTTCGGGTCGGGGAGCTCGATCTCTATCCCTTCCCTTGGATCGTAATTTACCAGATGTGAATATCCCAGGCTGAGAACGAGGGTCTTGCCCTTCATCTCGGCCTTATACTCAACGCCCTCGATCTCGAGCTTCTTCTCGAAACCTTTGGAGACACCCTCGATCATGTTAAAGACGAGAGTCCTGGTCAGGCCGTGAAGCGACTTGTGCTGCTTCGAATCGGTGGGCCTCTTGACCGTGACCATGTCGGATTCGACCTCGATGATCATATCGGGATGAAGGGTCCTCTCCAATTCACCTTTCGATCCCTTGATCTTCATATAGTTGTTTTTCAGATCCACCTGTACACCGGAAGGGATCAGTACTGGATTTTTTCCAACTCGTGACATTTCTTTCTCCTACCTCCGTTATGGTCCGGGATCCATCGGGACCACCGAGAAGCCGATTTAATTCCGGCTACCATATATGACAGATGACTTCGCCCCCGATTCCCAGGGAACGGCACTCTTTGTCGGTCAATACACCTTTTGATGTCGAAATGATGGCTGTGCCATAACCACCCATTACTCGGGGAATATTGGTCCTGTCAACATAGACCCTTCTGCTGGGAACACTGACGCGTTTGATTCCCTCTATGACACTGTTATTGTTTTCATCGTAACGAATATACACCCTGAGTTTACCCTGCAGCCCGTCATCGATATACTTGACGTTTTTGATAAATCCGCCCTCAAGCATTATCTTCGCGATATGCGCCTTCAGCTTTGAAGCGGGCATGTCGACATACGTCTTTCTTGCCCTGTACGCGTTTCGCACACGTGTAAGCATATCAGCTATGGGATCTGTCATCATATTGAATCCACCTCGTTCTTTTTCGCCGGTCCTACCAGCTTGCCTTTACCACACCGGGTATCTTCCCGTCGAGAGCGAGCTCACGGAAACAGATCCGGCAAATCCCGTATCTTCTTAAATATGCCCTTGGCCGACCGCACCGCCTGCAGCGGTTATAGGCCCTGACCTTGAACTTGGGCTTCTTTTTCGCCTTCTCGATCAGACACTTCTTGGCCACGGAGCCTCCTCTTTCCTTTTACTGATCCTTCTTCAGCGGCATCCCGAGAAGCATGATCAATTCCCTTGCTTCCTCGTCTGTCTTCGCCGAAGTCACTATGGTTATATCCATTCCCATTACCTTGAGAATCTTGTCGTAATTGATCTCAGGGAAAATGATCTGTTCCTTCACGCCGAAAGTATAGTTGCCATTACCATCGAAACTCCTGGCATTGAGGCCCCGGAAATCCCTGATCCTCGGTATCGCAGTATTGACCAGACGATCGAAAAACTCGTACATCATCTCGCCGCGCAGCGTGACGGAACATCCAACAGGCATTCCTTCGCGGAGTTTGAATCCGGCGATTGCCTTTCTGGCCCTGTTCACAACAGGAGCCTGCCCGGTAATAGTCGTGAGGTCCTTTACGGCCGCCTCGATTACCTTGGCGTCTGTTATTCCCTCGCCGACCCCCATGTTGACCACGATCTTTTTGAGTTGTGGTATCTCCATGACGTTCTTGTAATTGAACTTCTTCTGGAGTCCGGGCACCACTTTTTCTTCGTAGAGGCGTTTTACATTCGTCATTGTTTTCTTTTCAGCCATTTCCTTCACCATTCAGATCCGGGCCTTTCTCACAGGCCCCGTTCAATTACCTCAACCAGGTTTAATCATCATCCGCCAGCGTCTCATTACACTTCTTGCACTTGCGGATCTTGCGGCCGTCGGCCAATTTCGCCATCTCGGTCTTCGCGGGCTTGCCACATTTCGGACAGACAAGGATAACATTCGAAATATCTATCGGTGCTTCCTTCTCCACGATCCCGCCCTGTGAGCCCTGACTAGTCTGGCGCGTGTGCCTCTTGATAAGCCTTACCTTCTCGACGATAACTCTGCTGTTGTCAGGCAAGACCTTCAGGACTTTACCTTCCAGACCTTTTGAGTTACCGGCGATGACCTTAACTGTATCGTTCTTTTTGATCCTCATCTCGACTTCCGTTCGATATCTAGATGACCTCAGGAGCCAGGGACACGATCTTCATGAACTGCTTTTCCCTGAGTTCTCGCGCGACCGGCCCGAAAATCCTCGTTCCGACCGGCTCCTTCTGCTCATTTATGATGACAGCCGCATTCTGATCGAATCTGATATAGCTGCCGTCTTTCCTTCTGATTTCCTTCTTTGTGCGTACTATGACACACTTCACGACCTGGCCCTTCTTCACGCCGCCGCCGGGCATTGCCACCCTGACGGATGCGCTGATGATATCGCCGATACGCGCGTAACGTTTTTTTGACCCGCCGAGAACCTTGATACAGCGGATACTTTTCGCTCCCGAATTATCAGCGACAGCCAGATTTGTCTGCATTTGGATCATCGTCGTTCTCCTACTTCGCCCTCTCGATTACTTCGATTACACGCCAGCGTTTAAACTTGCTTAGCGGTCTCGTAGACATCACTCTTACCTTATCCCCGATGTGGCAATCATTCTCCGCGTCGTGAACCCAAATCTTCGATGTCTTCTTCACGATCTTCTTGTAACGCGGATGCTGGAACGTCCGTTTGATGGAGACCGTAATGGTCTTTTCCATCTTGTCACTGACAACCCACCCGATCAGGGTCTTTCTGGGTTTTCTTTCCTCCATCGTTTCTCCTCGTCCATCCGGGGTGCCGACCTGATGGTCTTTGCAGCCCCTTGAAGCGATCAATCACGCTTCATGTTGAGCGTTCCCGCTACGCCTCTTCATTCTCCTGATTCGCGGCAAGCTTCTCGTTTATGATCGTCTTGACTCGCGCCAGTTCGCGCCGCGTACTGCGTACCTGCAGCGGATTGTCGAGACGTTTGATCGAAAGCTTGATCTTACTCGTAGTAAGCTCCTCGACCAGATCTTCTTCCTTCAACCTCAACTCATCCAGTGTAAGTTCTCTAATTTCTACAGCCTTCATATCAACCATCCAGATCTTTCCGGTTCATCCTCTGCCCTGGTCCCCTAACCGGCAACCTTACCGCTAGCAATACGGCGGACAAATTTCGTCTTGATGGGAAGCTTCGCCGAAGCAAGCTCCATCGCTCTCTTTGCCAGATCCTGTTCCACTCCCTCGAGCTCGAACATGATGCGGCCCGGTTTTACAACGGCCACCCAGTACTCGGGCGCGCCTTTTCCCTTACCCATCCTCGTCTCTGCCGGTTTTACCGTGACCGGTTTGTCGGGGAACACCCTGATCCACAGCTTCCCCTGCCTGTTTATATGGCGCATAATGGCCACACGGGCTGCCTCGATCTGCCTGTTGGTGATCCAGGCGGGTGCCTCAGCCTGAAGGCCGTACTCGCCGAAGCTGATCTTCGACCCGCGCTGAGCCATGCCGCGCATCCGACCCCTCTGCTGTTTTCTGTGCTTTGTACGTTTCGGCATTAACATCTGTTATCAACCTCTCTTGCACGGGCTAACGCGTCGGATTATTGCGTCCCGATTCCTCTGCTACAGCTTCTCCCATCTTCCGCCTGAAATCTTTCGGGAACAACTCACCGCGATAGATCCAGACCTTCACTCCTACCGTTCCGTAAGTGGTAAATGCGGTAGCTCTCGCGTAATCAATATCAGCCCTGAGCGTATGAAGGGGGACACGACCCTCCATGTACCCTTCAGTCCTCGACATCTCCGCTCCGCCAAGCCTTCCCGAGGTCTTGACCTTGATACCTTCGGCTCCCATTCTGACAGCTGAACCGATGGCCTTCTTCATGGCACGCCGGAATGATACCCTCTGCTCCAGCTGACCTGCAATATGCTCGGCGACGAGCTGTGCGTTGAGTTCGGGCCTCTTCACTTCCTTGATATCTATATTGACTTTTCGGGTCGTCAAGTGGGCCAGTTCTTCACTCAGAAAATCGACTTCGGCACCCTTCCGCCCTATGACCATTCCTGGTCTGGCTGTATGTATGTGCACTTTTACATTGTCGCCGCGCCTTTCAACTTCGACCTTGGATACGCCGGCCCTTGCCAGACGCTTCTTCACGTAGCGGCGCAACTTAAGGTCTTCCTCAAGCCAATCTGCCGAGTTCTTCGTGGTAAACCACTTTGAATCCCAGGTTCGATTGATACCGAGCCTCAACCCAATGGGATTTGTCTTCTGACCCAAGATATCCTCCTCTACTTACTTTCTGTTTCTTCGCCAGTATGTTCGACGACGACCGTAATGCTGCTGCTTCTCTTGCGGATCCTGAATGCCCGGCCCTGAGCTCGGGGCCTGATCCTGTACATCGTCCTGCCTTCGTCTACGAATATTTGTTTGATTCCCATTTCAGACGGCTCCACCGGATGATCAAACTGTCCGGCGAGATTGTGCATTGCTGACGTGACCGTCTTTTCGATCTGGCGCGCGACTGCCTTATTCGAGAACCTGAGGATCTCGATGGCTTTTTCCACCGACTGGCCCCTGACCAGATCTGCAACGATCCGTGTCTTCCTCGCCGAGACCCTTATCTGCCGCGCTCTGGCGCGTGCTTCCATTTCCGCCTACCTCCAAAATGAGATTACTTGTTCTTTTTGCTTGTATGTCCTCTATACGTCCTGGTCGGGACAAACTCTCCGACTTTGTGTCCGACCATATTCTCGGTAATGAAGACTGGCACGAATTTCTTGCCATTGTGAATCGCAAGCGTATGGCCGACGAACTCCGGGGAGATCGTAGACCTTCTAGCCCATGTCTTCACAACCTTCTTGTCCCCGACATCGTTCATCTTTTCGATCTTGCCGAAAAGCTTCTCGTCGATGAAGGGTCCCTTTTTAAGTGATCTGGTCATCTATCCTCCAGAAATCCTGATCTTCACCGCTCCATCAGGAACGGCCGCGTTGCTACATACCGCCAGCAGAACGGTCTGTAGTTCGACGAAATTACTTCTTCTTCCTCTTGTGAACAATATATTTATTCGACAACTTCTTCTTGTTTCTGGTCTTGTATCCCTTCGTCGGCATACCCCACGGGGAAACCGGATGGCGTCCGCCACTCGTACGGCCTTCACCGCCACCATGGGGGTGATCGACGGGGTTCATCGCGACGCCCCTGACCTTGGGCCTTCTGCCGAGCCATCGTGAACGGCCGGCCTTGCCGATCTTCACGTTCTCATGGTCAATATTGCTGACCTGCCCGATCGTGGCCGAACACTCCCTGCGGACCATCCTGATCTCACCGCTGGGAAGCCTCAGATGAACATAGTCACCATCTTTCGCCATCAACTGGGCGTAGGCGCCCGCGCTTCTTACCATCTGCCCGCCCTTGCCGGCCACCATCTCGATATTATGAACGAAAAGGCCAGTCGGGATCTTTGCCAGAGGCATCGAGTTGCCGGGATGAATCTCGGCCTCGGGGCCCGAATCCAGAATGTCCCCTACTTTTATGCCATTAGGAGCGAGGATATACCTCTTTTCGCCATCGGCATAATGGAGCAGGGATATGAACGCTGAACGGTTCGGATCATACTCGAGGGCAGCAACCTTCGCGGGAATACCATACTTGTCCCTCTTGAAATCGATCCTGCGGTAACGTCTCTTGTGACCGCCACCCATCCGGCGCATCGTTATGCGGCCAGCGTTGTTCCGGCCTCCGCTACTCTTCATAGGTTCGAGAAGCGATTTCTCCGGAGCCTTTTTAGTCAACCCGGAAAAATCTGTTGATGTCTTGAACCGAAGAGTCGGTGTCGTCGGTTTGTACTTCTTCAAAGCCATCGGTCGTTTCCTTGTCGTTTTTCGTTTATCGCCCGCCAACTGCGGGCCCCAACACTCTTTGCGGCCCCTATTCAGGGGCTTTTGTCAGGTGAGCCTATACCTGATCAAAGATATCTATGTTCTCACCACTGGCCAGTGTGACAATGGCCTTCTTCCGGTCAGGACGCTTGCCCGTGAATCTGCCGCCCTTCATAAAGGTCGTCTTGGTCTTTCCTCGCATCACGCTTGTCCTGACATCCTTTACCGTCACCTTGAAAAGCTTCTCAACGGCGGTCTTGATCTCTCTCTTGTTCGCCCTTACATCCACCTCAAAGACAAACTTGTTGTCCGTCTCCTTGAGCATCGCACTTCGTTCGGTGATTATGGGCTTGAAGATAATTCTGCGAATATCCGCCATTACACGAACACCTCCTCGAGTCCTGCCAGGGCTTCCTTCGTGAAAAGAAGAACGTCCGCATGGAGGATCTCGTACGCATTCATGTTTCTACTGACCATGAAGCTTACACCCTTGATGTTTCTCATCGATTTGAGAATGTTGTCATCGAACGAGTCGGTGACGAAAAGGACTTTCTTTCCAGAAAGCCCGGAGGCCTTGAAGAACTCGGCGAATACCTTGGTCCTGGGAGCATCTACCGACACACCCTCCACCACGGAAACGCTTTCTTCCTGTCCCTTGTCAGCCAGAGCCGACTTGAGGGCAAGCCTCTTGACCTTCCTTGGTATCGAAAAACGATAATCCCTCGGATGGGGGCCGAACACAACGCCTCCGCCTCTCCAGATCGGGGATGAACGCATTCCGGCTCTCGCCCTGCCAGTACCCTTCTGCCTGTAAGGCTTCACGGTACTATAGGATACCTCGCTACGCTGCTTCGTCTTGGCCGTGCCGCTGCGCCTGTTTGCCAGGTACATGCGGACCGCATCGTAGAGGACCGGGCGATTCACCTTCCCACCAAAGAGGGACTCGGGAAGATCGATCTTACCCTTCAGGTCACCCTTGAAATCGTACAAATTTGCATTCACTTTCTTCTCTTCCTTGTTGCGCCCCGCCCTATCTGTGCGTGGCGGTCAGCCTGAGAACCGTATTTCTTGCTCCAGGAACGGCTCCCTTGACCAGGATCAGGTTATTTTCAGTATCGACTTCGACTATTTTCAGATTCTTGATATGCTTTATATCATATCCGGTCTGTCCCGGGAGCTTCGTTCCCTTGAAGACCTTTCCAGGATATGCAGCCATACCGATAGACCCGGGGATCCTGTGCGAATGCGATCCATGAGTCTTCCTGCCACCGCCGAACCCATGCCTCTTCATTACTCCCTGGAAACCCTTACCTTTCGTCCTGCCCGAAACGTCCAGCTTTGCCGAGTCCTTGAAGATGCTGACATCGATGAGCTGTCCCGTCTCGAATTCATCCGGGTTCTCGACCCTGAATTCCTGCAGGTTGCGGTAAGGAGGGAGGTTTGCCTTGCGGAAATGGCCCAGGCGTGGAAGGTTCGCCCTCGTGGGACGCACCAGGTCGAAAGCTACCTGAACAGCGTTATAGCCGTCGATCGCTTCCGTCTTTACCTGAACGACCGGGCAGGGACCAGCCTGTATGACCGAAACTGGCGTAAGGACACCGTTCTCGTCAAAGACCTGGCTCATGCCTATTTTTCTGCCGATCAACCCTATCATCTCTTCCTCCGAATCAGACTTTTATCTCAATATCCACGCCGGCCGGGAGATCGAGTTTCTGTAATGCATCAACAGCTTTAGCGGTAACATTCGTTATCTCTATCAACCTCTTGTGCACCCTTATCTCGAACTGCTCCCGGGATTTCTTGTTTACATGAGGCGAACGGAGAACAGTATAGACAGTGCGCTTCGTGGGAAGCGGAATCGGTCCGGAAACTTCGGAACCGGTCCTTCTCGCTGTCTTTACGATCTCTTCGGCGCTGCGGTCCAGCATCGAATGTTCGTAAGCCTTCAACTTAATCCTTATGTTCTGACCATCCACCGGGTTACCTCCAGATATCCCTTTTTCTACTCTATGATCTCAGTCACGACTCCCGCGCCGACGGTCCTGCCGCCTTCACGGATCGCAAACCTGAGTTCCATTTCCATCGCTATCGGGGTGATCAATTCGATCGCCAGATCGACATCGTCACCAGGCATTACCATCTCGGTCCCCTCGGGAAGCGTTCCCACTCCCGTTACATCCGTCGTCCTGAAGTAGAACTGTGGCCTGTATCCATCAAAGAATGGCGTATGTCGTCCGCCCTCTTCTTTCTTCAGGATATAGACCCTCGCCTTGAACTTCGTGTGTGGTGTCACCGAACCCGGCTTCGCTACTACCATGCCGCGCTCCAGGTCATCCTTGTTCATGCCCCTGAGAAGCAGACCCACATTGTCCCCGGCCATCCCCTGGTCGAGTAGCTTGCGGAACATCTCCACTCCCGTGCACACCGTCTTCTGCGTATCGCGTATCCCTATGACCTCCACCGCGTCTCCTACATTCACTATCCCTCGCTCGATACGTCCCGTCCCGACCGTCCCGCGTCCCGTAATCGAAAATACATCCTCCACAGGCATCAGGAATGGCTTGTCCGTATCTCGCTCAGGCGTCGGTATATAACTGTCGACCGCATCCATAAGCTCCCAGATACTCTTCGCGTCTTCGCCGTCAGCATCGTCGCTCTCAAGTGCCTTCAACGCGCTGCCCTGGATTATCGGTATGTCGTCGCCTGGAAAATCGTACTCACTCAAAAGGTCTCTGATCTCCATCTCCACCAGCTCCAGAAGCTCCGGATCATCCACCATATCGACCTTGTTCATGTATACGATCAGGTACGGTACGTTCACCTGGCGGGCCAGAAGAATATGCTCCCTCGTCTGGGGCATCGGACCGTCCGCCGCGCTCACCACAACGATAGCTCCGTCCATCTGCGCCGCTCCGGTGATCATGTTCTTGATATAATCAGCATGCCCCGGACAATCCACATGAGCGTAATGACGTGCCTCACTCTCGTACTCTACGTGCGCCGTAGCGATCGTGATCCCGCGTTCCCGCTCTTCGGGTGCCTTGTCAATCGAATCGAACGGCACATAGTCCGCCAGTCCTCTCGACGCCATATGCTTGGTCATCGCCGCTGTCAACGTCGTCTTCCCGTGATCCACATGACCGATCGTCCCTACGTTCACATGTGGCTTCGTGCGTTCAAACTTCTTCTTTGCCATGAAGCATCCTCCTTATCAGGCAAGGCCTCTCAAGCGGCCCTGCATCTCGGCGACCATTGCCTGCGGCACCTGATCATAATGTGAAAACTGCATACTGTATACTGCCCTGCCCTGGGTCAGTGATCGCAGCGTGGTCGCGTAACCGAACATGTCCGACAGGGGAGCTCTGGCCGAGATGACCTGAGCCTCAGCCCTGGAGGACATTCCCTCTACTTTTCCTCTTCTCGTATTCAAATTTGCGATAACGTCACCCATATACTCCATGGGAAGAACGATCTCAAGTTCCATGACCGGCTCCATGAGTACTGGGCCAGCTTTCCTGACTCCATCGAAAAACGCCCTGCTCCCGGCTATCCGGAAAGCCAACTCAGATGAATCGACGTTGTGGAACGAACCATCGACAAGCGTCACCTTCACATCGACAACCGGATTGCCGTTGACAGGCCCGCTGACCATCGAATCCTTCACTCCATCAGCTACGTACGGGATAAACTGCTTAGGGATAGCATTGCCGGTTATCTTGCTCACGAAATGGAACCCCTCGCCGGGCGCCGGTTCGAGATCTATAATAACGTGTCCGTACTGTCCCCTTCCTCCACTCTGCTTGACAAACTTGCATTCGCTGCGGCAGGAAGAAGTGATCGTCTCCCTGTAGGCCACCTGCGGCTTGCCGACGTTAGCGTGGACCTTGAACTCCCTGAGCATCCTGTCTACCAGGATCTCCAGATGAAGCTCGCCCATCCCGGATATCAGCGTCTGCCCTGTATCCTGGTCCACTCTGACCTGGAAAGTGGGATCTTCCTCGCTGAGCCTTGCAAGCACTGTGGACAACTGCATCTCATCGACCTTTGTCTTCGGTTCTATCGCCACAGAGATGACCGGCTCCGGAAAATCCATCATCTCAAGCTGAAGCGGATGCTTCGTGTCGCAGAGAGTATCGCCTGTTGCCGAATTCTTCAGCCCGACTACAGCAATGATATCTCCAGCATAAATTTCTTTTATTTCTTCACGCTTGTTTGCGTGCATTACCAATATCCTGTTCAGACGCTCTTTTTTCTTGTTCGTAGCATTCACGAGGTGATCGCCCGACCTGGCCGCTCCGCTGTACACCCTCAAATAGTGCAGCCGCCCGACAAAAGGATCGGTAACGACTTTGAACACCAGGGCGGAGAAAGGCTCTGATTCGTCCGCATGCCTCTCTTCTTCTTTCTTTGTGAAGGGGTTGATACCCTCCACGGCCGGAACGTCCAGAGGGTTTGGAAGATAATCGATAACCGCGTCGAGAAGCTTCTGAACTCCCTTGTTCCTGAAAGCAGATCCGCAGAGAACCGGAATCACGGCGACCTCGTTGACTGCCTGCCTGAGCGCTTTCTTAACTATCTCTTCAGATACATCGCTACCGTCCACGACGTGATGGAGGATCTCCTCGTCATAATCTGCAAGTGCGCCGAGAAGTTCTTCCCTCGCTTCGAGACTCTTTTCAACCAGGTCCCTCGGAATATCGTCCTCATAGAACTCAGCGCCGAGGCTTCCTTTTTTATAAAAGATCGCCCTCATCTTCACCAGGTCGATCATACCGTTGAATATCTCGCCCGACCCGATAGGAAGCTGGATCGGTATGGCGTTTGCGCCAAGCCTGCCGCGCATCATTTTCACAACATTCTGAAAATCGGATCCGACCCTGTCCATCTTGTTGACAAACGCTATCCTCGGTATATTGTAGTTATCGGCCTGTCTCCAGACTGTCTCCGACTGGGGCTCGACCCCGCCAACGGCACAGAAGATCGCTACAGCGCCATCCAGGACACGTAGACTTCTCTCGACTTCCACGGTAAAATCGACATGGCCAGGCGTATCCATGATATTCACCCGGTGGTCCTTCCAGACACAAGTAGTGGCAGCAGAAGTGATCGTGATGCCACGTTCCTTCTCCTGCTCCATCCAGTCCATTACAGCATTGCCCTCATGCACTTCGCCCATGCGGTGGACCTTGCCTGTATAGTACAGGATCCTTTCCGTCACAGTCGTCTTCCCCGCGTCGATATGAGCGGCGATGCCGATGTTACGTGTCTTGTCGAGAGGGAATTGCCTTGCCATCCCGATCTCTCCAGTGCCCTGGCCCCTTCAACGCGGACCCGACACTGAAAGGCCGGATCAGCTGTAGAACCAGTAGCAGTTATTGCTGTCAAAGCAAAGTTGCGTCTGTTTCATCAATGTATAATCCCTTGTTATCCATTCTGATATCCAACTTGCAACTCGGACACCGGGACGGAACCACCCAACACCACACTTAAATCTATTCAACCCGACCAGATTAGCAGTTAATCCGGCGGAACTCCATACCAGACTACCAGCGGTAGTGTGCGAAGGCCTTGTTGGCCTCAGCCATCTTGTGAGTATCCTCACGCTTCTTGACCGAGGGACCCTCTCGCTTGAAAGCGCTGATAAGCTCAGCCGCGAGCTTCTCCGCCATCGTCTTTTCGGGTCTTTTCCGGGCAAAACTAATGATCCACCTCATGGCAAGAGCGAGTCTTCTGTTAGACCTCACTTCGATCGGAACCTGATACGTGGCTCCACCGACACGCCTTGAGGTGACTTCGAGGACAGGCTTTACGTTCTCGATCCCCTTTTTCATGACTTCGAGACCGTTCTGGCCGGTCCTTTCCTCCATAATGTCGAGCGCGTCATAAACGATGCGTTCGGCAGTACTCTTTTTGCCTCTTCTCATGATATAATTGATAAACCTGGCCAGAAGAACGTCACCGAACTTCGGGTCGGGTGTGATCGATCTTTTTACTACTTCCCTTCTACGCGGCATCTCGTCATATCCTCCTAAGAAGCGGCCTTCTTGGGTTTTCTAACCCCATATTTTGAACGACTTTTGGTTCTTCCGTCAACGCCGCTTGTGTCGAGCGTACCCCGGACTATATGATACCGCACTCCCGGCAGATCCTTCACCCTGCCACCCCTTACGAGGACGATCGAGTGTTCCTGAAGGTTGTGACCTTCACCCGGGATGTAGGCGGTTATTTCGAAACCATTCGTAAGCCTGACCCTCGCAACCTTCCTGATAGCCGAGTTCGGCTTCTTCGGTGTCGAGGTATAGACTCGCGTACATACTCCCCTTTTCTGGGGACAGGCCTGTAGAGCCGGCGCACTTGTCTTTTTCGCCGATGCCTTGCGGCCTTTTCTTACTAGCTGATTGATCGTCGGCACTTTTCCCTCTTAACTCCTGCTATTACCAGATGTTATAAAATCATGCACCCTTGACAAAAAGTCAGGATGCAGATAAGCAATTTAACATCCCCCTATTGTCCTGTCAAGTAATTAATTTACATCTTTTTCCGTCGATAACCCGCCGATCAGACACCTCTCCCCAAGAGGGGGAAAATGGCCGCGGCGGAAACTTATCAGGAAGCTCCCTCCCTCATGTCATTGACGAGATCGGCGATCTCCTCATCGTCGAAATCTCTTTCGATAAGGTCAGCTTCGCTGAGCTCTTCCTCTATCTGTAACCTGTTGTACTTGTGCAGACCGGTACCGGCCGGAATGAGATGCCCCATAACGACATTCTCCTTCAAGCCTCTAAGGTAATCCGTCTTGCCCTGGACCGCCGCCTCTGTAAGGACTCTCGTCGTCTCCTGGAAGGAGGCCGCCGATATGAAGCTTTCGGTCGTCAGGGACGCTTTTGTGATTCCGAGTAGAAGAGGCTTGAACGTTGCCGGGATACCCTTCTTCTGAAGGACTCTCTCGTTCTCCTCACGGAACTCGATCTTATTAACGATATCGCCCTCGAGGAATTTCGAGTCGCCACCATCCTCGACGATCACCTTCTGCAACATCTGCCGAACGATCACTTCGATATGCTTGTCGTTAATATGGACTCCCTGCAGCCTGTAGACTTCCTGTATCTCGTTCACCAGGTAGTTCTGCGCGGCATTGACACCCTTGATACTGAGAATATCGAAGGGATTGACCGGCCCCTCGGTAAGATTGTCACCAGCATCGATCATGTCACCCTCGTAGACGCTGAGATGCTTGCCCTGCGGGACCTGGTAGGCCCTGGAATCGCCACTCTCGTTGTTCACGATGATCTTACGCATACCCTTGGCTACCGGCCCGAATTCGACCTGTCCGTCGATCTCGGAAACGACGGCCGATTCCTTCGGCTTGCGGACCTCGAAGAGCTCCGCCACCCTCGGCAGACCACCCGTGATATCACGAGTCTTTGTGATCTCCTTCGGGATCCTGCAGATTATATCACCGGGACGCACATTCGCCCCGTCATGCACGGTGATATTGGAACCTGTCGGAATAATGAAGTTACTGAGCACCTTCTTTTTGCTGTCGATCATCTCGATGTGAGGATGCAGCTTCTTGTCACGATCGTCAATGATGACCCTCTGTCTGAGACCCGTCTTGTCGTCGACTCTCTCCTTGACGGTGACGCCCTCCTTGATATCGCGGAATTTCATCTTTCCACCCTTGTCGGCGATGATGAAGTCGCTGTAGGGGTCCCATTCGTATATGATCCCGTCCTTCGCGATCTCCTGACCTGGCTGCACGGACAAGACAGCACCGTAAGGCACTCCAAGCCTGGCCCTTACTCGATCATCCTTCTTGTCGCGGATCAGGACCTCGCCCTTACGGCTGATAGCGATCTCATTACCGTCACGATTGGTGACGGACCTGATCTTCTTCATCTCCACGACACCGGCATGGTTCGTCGTCTTCTGGGTGTGCTCAGCGATCCTGCTCGCGGTACCCCCGACATGGAAGGTCCTGAGTGTAAGCTGGGTACCGGGTTCACCGATACTCTGAGCGGCCACTACCCCCACAGCCTCTCCGTGGTCGACGAGCCTACCGTTGGCAAGATTCCTGCCGTAACAGTTGACACAAACGCCTCGCCTGGATTCACAGGTGAGCACCGAGCGGATCTTTACACGCTCCACTCCCCGCTCCTCGATCTCCATCGCAAATTCTTCGTTGACCAGAGAGTTCGCCTCGACGATCACCTCTCCCGAATGAGGGTCGATGACATCGTCTACAGTTACGCGGCCGAGAATACGGTCACTGAGAGCCTCGATGACCTCTTCTCCCTCTTTCAACGCTGTTGTATCCACACCCATGATGGTGCCACAATCATCCTCAGTGATGATCACATCCTGCGCGACATCGACCAGCCTTCTTGTGAGGTACCCGGCGTCTGCCGTCTTGAGCGCCGTATCCGCCAGACCCTTTCTCGCTCCATGAGTCGAGATAAAGTACTGGAGCACGGTCAGGCCTTCCTTGAAGTTTGCCGTGATGGGCATCTCGATGATCTCGCCGACCCCACCCGTGATCCTCTTCTGAGGCTTGGCCATCAGGCCTCGCATACCGGCCAGCTGCCTGATCTGGTCCCTCGAGCCTCTCGATCCGGAGTTCGCCATCATGAAGATGGGGTTGGCTCCGTCTCGATCGTGACTGAGATTCTCGCTCATCGCGTCGGCGACATCGTTCGATGTATGGGTCCATGTATCGATGATCTTGTTATAACGTTCTCCGTCGGTGATCACACCATCCTTGTACTGCTTCTGGATCTTGTCTACCACCTTGTTCGCTTTTGCTATAAGCTTGCCCTTCTCGGGAGGTACGACGATATCGTCGATCCCGATCGTCACGCCAGCCTTCGTGGCGTAACCGAACCCGAACTGCTTGAGTCTCTCGAGAAACTTCACGGTCCTGTAGTTTCCAAGTTTCTTGTAGCAGCTCCCCACGAGATTCCCCAGAGCCTTCTTGTCCAGAAGGTCGTTGACGAACCCAAGCTCGTCCGGGACCATGCTGTTGAAGATGACCCTGCCGGCAGTTGTATTTACAAGCTCGCCGTCTATTCTGACCTTTATCCTCGCGTGGATATGGATCGTGTCCGAATCAAGTGCGGCGAGTGCTTCGTCGACACTGAAGAATGCCTTGCCCTCGCCTTTCGCGCCATTCTTTACCATGGAAAGATAATAATGCCCCAGGACCATATCCTGCGACGGAGACGCGAGCGGCGCTCCGCTTGCTGGCGAAAGGATATTGTTCGCCGAGAGCATCAGGGTCCTGGCTTCCAGCTGGGCCTCATACGACAGCGGTACATGGACCGCCATCTGGTCACCATCGAAGTCGGCGTTGAAGGCCGAACATACGAGAGGATGGATCTGTATGGCCTTACCCTCGATCAGTAGGGGCTGGAAAGCCTGGATGCCGAGCCTGTGAAGGGTCGGAGCACGGTTAAGGAACACGGGGTGATCCTCAATGATCTCCTCGAGAATATCCCAGACCTCGGGTCTTTCTTTCTCGACGAGTTTCTTTGCGCTTTTTACCGTCTGGACATATCCCTTCTCTTCGAGCTTCCTGATAATAAAAGGCTTGAAGAGCTCTAGGGCCATCGATTTGGGAAGGCCGCACTGGTAGATCTCCAGCTCAGGCCCCACGACGATGACGGAACGTCCCGAATAGTCGACTCTCTTTCCAAGAAGGTTCTGCCGGAAACGGCCCTGCTTGCCCTTGAGCATGTCGCTGAGGGACTTGAGAGGCCTGTTTCCCTGTCCGCGTACCGCACGCGCCCTGCGACTGTTGTCGAAAAGGGCATCGACGGCCTCCTGAAGCATCCTCTTCTCGTTTCTCAGGATGACTTCCGGAGCCCTTATCTCTATAAGCTTCTTCAGCCTGTTGTTTCTGTTGATGACCCTTCTGTAGAGGTCGTTGAGGTCGGATGTGGCAAACCTTCCACCTTCCAGCGGAACGAGCGGCCTGAGATCCGGAGGAAGCACCGGGATGACGTCCAGGATCATCCATTCCGGCTTATTGGTCGACTGCCGGAATGCCTCGATCACTCTCAGTCTCTTCAGTGCGTCTTTTTTACGCTGTACCGAAGTCTCTACCTTTGCCTGAACCCTCAGGTTTACCGATTCCTCCTCGACATTCAGCTGAGAAAGAAGGTCCCTGATAGCCTCTCCACCCATCTTCGCGCTGAACTCAAACCCCTGGTCGACCAGGTCGTTATACTTCTCCTCGTCGATCAGTTCCTTCACACTCAGTTCGGTGTTGCCCGGATCGATGACGACATGTGATTCGTAGTACAGGATCCTCTCGAGGTTCCTTACCGACATGTCGAGCACATACCCGATCCGGCTCGGAACTCCCTTGAGAAACCAGATATGCGATACGGGAACTGCGAGATCGATATGGCCCAGCCGCTCACGCCTGACGCGCGAGTGTGTGACTTCGACACCACAGCGATCGCAGATCACTCCACGATACCTGATCCTCTTGTACTTTCCGCAGGCACACTCCCAGTCCTTGACCGGACCGAATATCCTCTCGCAGAAGAGCCCCTCTTTTTCGGGCTTGAAAGAGCGGTAGTTTATCGTCTCCGGCTTCGCGACCTCACCGAAACTCCATGAACGGATGACGTCCGGGGAAGCCAGCTGTATCCGCATCGCCTGAATATCGGTGGGCTTTTTGCGATCCTTATCCACATAGGAATTATACAAATATGACCTCCAGCTCTTTAATTCTTATCGAGATGTACGTCAAGGCACAGGCTTTGCAGTTCCTTGATCAGCACGTTAAACGATTCAGGCAGACCGGGGTCGGGCGCGTTGTCGCCCTTGACGATCGCCTCATATATCTTACTCCGACCGGTGACATCATCGGACTTCACGGTAAGTAGCTCCTGCAGACAGTAAGCGGCACCGTAAGCCTCGAGAGCCCATACTTCCATTTCTCCGAACCTCTGGCCGCCAAACTGGGCCTTTCCGCCGAGAGGCTGCTGTGAGACGAGAGAATAGGGGCCTATAGACCTTGCGTGTATCTTGTCATCGACCAGATGTGAAAGCTTGAGCATATAGATGTAGCCGACGGTGATCTCGTTGTCAAATGCATCTCCTGTGATCCCGTCATAAAGGGTCGCCTTGCCGGATTCAGGAAGCCCCGCCTTCTTCAGCTCACTCTTGATCTCCTTGATCGTGGCACCGTGGAAGACGGGCGTGGTCGCCTTGAATCCCAGTTTCTGAGCCGCCCACCCAAGATGCGTCTCCAGTATCTGCCCGACGTTCATACGACTTGGAACACCCAGCGGATTGAGGATGATGTCGACCGGCGTGCCGTCTTCGAGCATCGGCAGGTCCTCCTCGGGGACGATCCTCGACACTACACCCTTGTTCCCGTGCCTTCCCGCCATCTTGTCACCGACCGAGACCTTACGCTTACGGGCGACATATACCTTAACCAGCTTGCTCACGCCGGGAGGAAGCTCATCGCCACGCATCATGCGTTCCATTTCCTTCTCATACTGGCTTTCGATCCCTTCGATCGCGCGGGCTGCCGCTTCCATCAGCGACTGTATCCTCGAATCGATATTCTGATCCTTCACGATCGGAAGGCCCCAGTGCAGGAAGTCTACGTCGATCGAATCGAGCAGCTTCTCTGTGATCTTTCTGCCTGCCTTCGCCTGGAGTTCGCCGGTCTCTGAGTGAATGAGCTTCTCCGTGGTCTGGCCCAGCATAAGCTCCGCGAGTCGTTCGCGGCGCTTTTCCTTGACGTGCTCGATCTCCTGGTCGCGCTTGCGCAGGTGATCCTGAACCTTCTTCTTTTCATGGCTCTTTGCCCTGTCGTCGTGTTCCTTGCGCGAGAAAAGCTTGATATCGACGACGATCCCGTCCATGCCTGGAGGAGCCTTGAGTGAAGCGTCCCTGACATCTCCGGCCTTCTCGCCGAAGATCGCCTTTAAGAGTCTCTCCTCCGGGGTCAGTTCGGTCTCGCCCTTCGGCGTGACTTTCCCCACCAGGATATCGCCGGCCTTGATATGAGCCCCGACCCTCACGATACCATCAGTGTCCAGATCGGTAAGCATCTCTTCGCTTACATTCGGGATCTCTCTGGTGATCTCTTCCATGCCCGCCTTGGTGTCGCGGACCTGGGTCTCGAACTCTTCGATATGGACAGAAGTATAGACATCGTCCTTCACCAGGCGTTCACTGAGAATAATCGCATCCTCAAAGTTGTATCCGCGCCACGGCATGAAGGCTACGAGGATGTTTCTGCCCAGGGCCAGTTCGCCATCCTCCGTTGCTGAGCCGTCCGCTATGATATCGCCCTTCCTGATCTTCTGCCCGACCTCTACAAGAGGCTTCTGGTTTACACATGTATCCTGGTTCGATCTCTGGTACTTGATCAGTTTGTATTCATCGACTCCTCCGAACCCGGAGAAATCTTCAAAGCTATCTTCGTCTTTCTTCGACTGATAGCTGATGAGGACCCTGTCCGCCTCCACACTCTCGACTTTTCCGCTTCTCCGTGCTATTTCAAGCACACCGGAATCGTATGCCACCTTCTTTTCGAGACCGGTGCCCACGAGAGGAGCTTCCGCTTTGAGAAGAGGCACCGCCTGGCGCTGCATATTGCAACCCATGAGAGCCCTGTTGGCGTCATCATGCTCAAGGAATGGGATAAGAGCAGCAGCCGCACTGATCAGCTGGTTGGGCGAGACGTCCATGTAATCGATTTCCTTTGGATCGACAACTACATAATCGTCCCTGTGCCTCGCCATGACCGTCGAATTGATGAACCTGCCCTTCTCGTCTATGGGAGCGTTTGCGTGAGCTATAGTAGCTCTATCCTCAAGATCGGCCGAAAGCATCTCTGTCTCGTCTGTCACTATACCCTTCTTTACCTTACGGTAGGGTGTCTCGAGGAAACCGAACTCGTTGACCCTGGCGTATGTAGCCAGCGAAGTGATCAGTCCGATATTAGGACCTTCAGGGGTCTCGATAGGACACATACGCCCATAATGAGTAAAATGCACATCCCTGACCTCGAATCCCGCCCTTTCTCTGGTAAGACCGCCGGGGCCGAGAGCCGATAGACGTCTCTTGTGCGTCAGTTCTGAAAGGGGGTTGGTCTGATCCATGAACTGCGAGAGCTGACTCGACCCGAAGAATGACTGGATAACGGCGCTGATCGTCCTGGCGTTGACGAGGTCGTACGGCGTCGGGTTGTCCGAGTCCTGGATCGTCATCCTCTCGCGGATGATCCTTGCCATCCGGGCAAGGCCGACGGAGAACTGGTTTGCGAGAAGTTCGCCTACCGAGCGCACGCGGCGGTTGCCGAGATGGTCGATATCATCGACGGGGCCATCCGTCTCCTTGATATAGATCAGGTTCGCCACTACGGCGAGAAAATCCTTCTCGGTCAAAGTCGTCGTTTCGATGGGAACATCTATACCGAGGCGGCTGTTTATCTTGTAACGTCCGACGTTGGCAAGATTATATCTCTTTGGGTTGAAGAAAAGCCTGTCGAGAAGAGCCTTGGCCGTTTCCACGTTCGGGGGGTCACCCGGACGCATCAGGTTGTAGATCTTCTTCAGGGCATCGTCCCTTCCAACCGTCGGATCCTTTTCGAGAGTCTTGAGAATCACATCGTCTTCGATATTCCCATCCTTCTCGATCATAACTACCTTGAGATTTTTCTGAGATTTCATAAGATCCAGCGCAGTCTCCGTCAGTGGCTTACCTGCTTCTATGAGGATCTCACCAGTCTCCCGGTTCACGACATCCTCAGCCACCATGCGGTCGACAAGGGCGGTATCCTTCTTGGCAACCCTCTGCGAAAGCGTATAGACTTTCGTCTTATGGAAGAGTTTTATGATAGCGCTGTTAGGCTCGAATCCCATCGCCTTGAGTAGTACAGTCACCGGTATCTTTCGACGCCGATCGATGTAGACATACATGATATCGTTCACATCGATGACAAACTCGACCCAGGAACCCCTGTAGGGAATTATCCTCGAGTTAAAGAGTCTCTTCCCGTTCGCGTGGTAGTCGTCGTTGAATACGACACCGGGTGAACGGTGGAGCTGACTCACGATGACCCTCTCGGCACCGTTTATGATAAAGGTCCCCTTGCTTGTTATCAGGGGAACTTCACCCAGGTATACTTCGCTCTGGATGATGTCCTTGATCACGGATTCGCCATCTGCCGACTCGCGCACAACGAGACGAAGGGCAGCCTTCAGTGGCACCGCGTATGTCAGATCCCGCTCTTTACACTCTTCGACAGTGTACTTGGGCTCACCGATAGTGTAGCCGATATACTCCAGGGTGAAATCACCGCGTGTAGACACAACAGGAAACACCGACCTGAAAACCGATTCCAGGCCGATGTCATCCCGCTTGTCAATCGCGGTGTTTCTCTGGAGGAACCTCTCGAAGGATGCGAGCTGTACTTCCAGGAGATGAGGGATCTCCTTAACCTGCGGAATCTTTCCATAGTTGATCCGTTCAGGTTTTTGAATCATAGGGACCGATCCCTCCTTGCTTCGACTGCTACGCCGAACTTATGAAAAAAGAATTACTTGACCTCGATAACGGCGCCGACTTCTTCGATCTGCTTCTTGATCTCTTCAGCCTCGTCTTTGCCAATGCCTTCCTTGATCGTCGAAGGAATATCCTCGACCATCTTCTTGGCTTCGATCAGGCCCAGTCCGGTAATACTACGGACGACCTTGATGACCTGGATCTTCTGGCTTCCGAAATCCTTGAGGACTACATCGAACTCGGTCTGCTCTTCGGCTTCAGCGGCAGGATCGGCACCCGGCATCATTCCGCCCATCATCATGGGAGCGGCAGCCGAAACACCAAAATGATCCTCGAGGACCTTTACGAGTTCGGAGAGTTCGAGAACGGTCATTTTCTCGACCATCTCTACTATCTTCTGTACCGTTTTGGAACTGTCTTTCACGTCTTTTTTCTCTTTCTTCTCTTCTGTGGCTTCAGGAGCCTTCTCTTCTACTTTTTCTTCCACTTTTTCCTCTACCTTTTTTTCTGCCTTCTCTTTTGGTGCGGCCTTCTTGGTTTTTTCCTCTACAGCTTCCACGCTTTTCTTTTCATCATCTTTCTTGGCAGTCATTGCTGACCCTCTCTTTCAGAACTCGATTCGATTAAGATCCACGGGGCCCTAAGGCCGCTCTCTATGATGCTTCTCCCTTTTTCTCGGAAACGGCGTTCAATACGCCGACCAGGTCGCGCATGCTGGCGCTGAGAACTCCGACGAATCCCTGAATGGGAGCCTGGAACGTTCTAACGACCTGCGCGAGCAACACTTCCCTGCTCGGGAGAGCCGCCAGCCGCACGACTTCATTCTCGTCGATAACGCGGCCAGCCACGTAGCCCCCCTTGAAACGGGGGAGTTCATATTCATCTGCAAACTTCTTAAGTATCTGTGCGGGAGCGACCTCGTCGACCGCGCTTATCGCAACGGCAGTAGGCCCCTCAAGCAACGGATCGAGTCCGTCGATACCCAACTCACTGAAACTCCTCTTCGCCAACGTGTTCTTCACGACGGTGTAATAGACATCACCCTCACGACACAGGTTGCGAAGCCGCGAGATATCCTCAACGTTAAGACCTGTAAAGTCATTCAAAATAACGCTTTTGGCATCTCGAAGGAGATCGGCCAGCTCATTGACTTTTTCGATTTTGGCATGCTGTACCATTCAATGATCTCCTTTCCGCCCTAACGCAATTCATTCATCAACCACTGGGAATCCAGCCTGATAGCTGGCCCCATCGTCGTTGAGATGTATACGCTCAGGATATATTTCCCCTTGGCTGAAGCCGGTTTCGCGCGAAGCAGCTCCAGCATGAGAGCCTTGATGTTCTCGACAAGCTTGATCTTCTCAAAGGAGACCCTGCCTACCGGGACATGGATGTTTGATCCCTTGTCCACGCGATACTCTATCTTGCCAGCCTTCGAATCCTTGACGGCTTTTCCGACGTCGAAAGTGACGGTGCCGACCTTTGGGTTGGGCATCAGGCCCCTTGGCCCGAGGATCCTTCCCAGTTTGCCGACCTCGCCCATCATGTCGGGAGTGGCGATCGCCACATCGAAATCGAACCATCCACCGGTTATCTTCTCGATGAACTCGTTCGATCCGACAAAATCAGCTCCGGCTTCCTTCGCCTCTACTTCCTTTTCTCCCCTGGTCAGGACAAGGACCCTGACGTCCTTACCCGTTCCGTGAGGAAGAAGCACCGTACCACGAACCTGCTGATCGGCGTGCTTGGGGTTGACGCCCAGCCTCGCCGAGAACTCGAAGGTCTCATCGAATTTCGCCTTCGGCAGGTTCTGGATCACTTCTACCGCTTCATCAAGAGGATATTCCCGAGTGCGGTCGATCCTAGCAATGCTGTCGACATATTTTTTGCCGCGCTTCATCTCTCCTCACCGCTTTCTCTGGTAAACTATTCCTCAGCCCCGTCATCCACGATGATGCCCATACTTCTGGCGGTGCCCTCGACCATGCGAACGGCTCCTTCAATATTGTAGGCATTCAGGTCTTTCATCTTCGCTTTCGCGATCTCTTCGACCTGGCTCATGGATATCTTGGCTACTTTTTCCTTATTGGGTTCGCCTGAACCCTTGGCAATACCCGCCGCCTTCCTGAGCAGCTCGGAAGCTGGAGGAGATTTCGTGACAAAAGTAAAACTCTTGTCAACGTAAACCGTGATCTCCACTGGGACGATAGTCCCCTGCATGCTCTGGGTTACAGCGTTGAACTGCTTGCAGAAGTCCATCGAACTCACCTGAAGCTGTCCAAGTGCGGGCCCTACCGGGGGTGCTGGTGTCGCACCGCCACCGGGAATCTGCAGCTTGACTATTTTCAGGACTTTTTTCTTCGACTTCTTGGCCATTTTATTTACAGCTCCTTGATCTCTTCAGAAATCACATCCGAAAGACAGCCGTTATAGAGGTTTAACCTGAAGGAAATCAAGCTCCACCGGCGTCTCTCGGCCGAAAATGCTTACGAGGACCTTGAGTTTGCCCCTCTCCGGGTTTATCTCATCGACAATACCCGTAAACTCCGAGAAGGGACCGTCTATGACGTTAACATGCTCTCCGATGGTGAACGGAACTTCAGGAATAATACCTTCCTTCTTCTCCATCCTGCCCAGTATCCTGTCGACTTCCTTCTTTGGAATGGGGAAAGGCTTCGTCCCCCCACCGACAAAATGGGTCACACCGGGAACATTCTCAATGAGGCTCCAGGTCTCGTTGGTCATTTCCATCTCGATCAGAATGTAGCTCGGGAAGAGCTTCCTCTTCGACACGGTCTTCTTACCCTTCTTCATCTCCGCCACCTCTTCGGTAGCGACAAGGATCTTCCCGAAACTCTCGCTGAAATCGGACGCCTGAACCAGGCGTTCGACTGTATCCCGCACCCTGGCTTCCCTGCCTGAGTAGGTATGTACAACATACCAGCGCATCTTTGGTCCGCTGTCCGCACTTTCCACAATAGCGCGGGGCTTCTCCGCGGTTGCGCTTACTCCTTCAGGAGCCTGCTGCTCTGCGGGTTCTTCTACGGAAAGGTCTTCAGCGCTGGCGACCGGGTCTCCGTCCTTGCCGGACGTGATGTCGCCCTCGCCTTCGTCGCCGCCATCCTCGATGGCGCCGTCTCCGGCCGCTTCTCCCCCTTCTCCTTCAAACGGGTCGGCGGTGCCTTCGGAGTTGGAAGCAATCTCCTCAGCGTTTGCCTCGCCGTGTGAATCCTCTGTAAGATCCTCTTCAGGACCCTTCTCTTTTGAAAGATCTTCGTTCATTATTTAACTTTCCTGACTGCCACTTTCTATGGAGTCTACCACCCAAGCAGGCGACGGATTACCAGGGTCAGTATCTGGTCGATCGTTCCTATGAACACGGTCACAACGAAAGTGGCGATTATGACCAACTTTGTGGATTCCTTCAGTTCGTCACGGGTGGGCCATGTGACTTTCTTCATCTCACCCTTCATCTCACCGAAGAATTTACCGATTTTCTTTATCATTCCGATCTCCGATCGATTGCACAACCGCATTGTAACGGCTGTCTATCGTACATCCACTGATTGAGTCGCATATTCTTCAGACCCTGAAAACACCTTTTAGCGCGTTTCCTTGTGCAAAGTATGCTTGCCGCAGAAACGGCAGTACTTCTTGTGCTCCAGCCTGTCCGGATGCTGTCTCTTGTTTTTGTCAGTCGTATAATTTCTTCTCTTGCACTCCTGGCAAGCCAGTATAACCAGATCTCTCATCTTTCTCAGCTCTCTACTCTATGATCTCAGTCACGACTCCCGCGCCGACGGTCCTGCCGCCTTCACGGATCGCAAACCTGAGTTCCATTTCCATCGCTATCGGGGTGATCAATTCGATCGCCAGATCGACATCGTCACCAGGCATTACCATCTCGGTCCCCTCGGGAAGCGTTCCCACTCCCGTTACATCCGTCGTCCTGAAGTAGAACTGTGGCCTGTATCCATCAAAGAATGGCGTATGTCGTCCGCCCTCTTCTTTCTTCAGGATATAGACCCTCGCCTTGAACTTCGTGTGTGGTGTCACCGAACCCGGCTTCGCTACTACCATGCCGCGCTCCAGGTCATCCTTGTTCATGCCCCTGAGAAGCAGACCCACATTGTCCCCGGCCATCCCCTGGTCGAGTAGCTTGCGGAACATCTCCACTCCCGTGCACACCGTCTTCTGCGTATCGCGTATCCCTATGACCTCCACCGCGTCTCCTACATTCACTATCCCTCGCTCGATACGTCCCGTCCCGACCGTCCCGCGTCCCGTAATCGAAAATACATCCTCCACAGGCATCAGGAATGGCTTGTCCGTATCTCGCTCAGGCGTCGGTATATAACTGTCGACCGCATCCATAAGCTCCCAGATACTCTTCGCGTCTTCGCCGTCAGCATCGTCGCTCTCAAGTGCCTTCAACGCGCTGCCCTGGATTATCGGTATGTCGTCGCCTGGAAAATCGTACTCACTCAAAAGGTCTCTGATCTCCATCTCCACCAGCTCCAGAAGCTCCGGATCATCCACCATATCGACCTTGTTCATGTATACGATCAGGTACGGTACGTTCACCTGGCGGGCCAGAAGAATATGCTCCCTCGTCTGGGGCATCGGACCGTCCGCCGCGCTCACCACAACGATAGCTCCGTCCATCTGCGCCGCTCCGGTGATCATGTTCTTGATATAATCAGCATGCCCCGGACAATCCACATGAGCGTAATGACGTGCCTCACTCTCGTACTCTACGTGCGCCGTAGCGATCGTGATCCCGCGTTCCCGCTCTTCGGGTGCCTTGTCAATCGAATCGAACGGCACATAGTCCGCCAGTCCTCTCGACGCCATATGCTTGGTCATCGCCGCTGTCAACGTCGTCTTCCCGTGATCCACATGACCGATCGTCCCTACGTTCACATGTGGCTTCGTGCGTTCAAACTTCTTCTTTGCCATG
>JAHOYU010000063.1 GCA_019038625.1 Candidatus Latescibacterota bacterium
GTATAAATATAATTAATAGTAATATGGTTCAGACGGGCTTACAGGGGAGCTAGAGAGAGAAGGCCTGATGGAGCTTAGAAACCTTAAATACCTTGTGAGCCTGGAGGAGGAAGGTAGTATTACTGCTGCCGCGGCCGCAAATTTCGTAACTCAGCCCGCTGTGTCGATCCAGCTCAAGAAGCTTCAGGAAGGGTTGGGAACGAAACTTTTCGAGACTGAGGGGAGGAAAGTGAGATTTACCGAAGCAGGCAAAACCGTTCTGCAGTACGCACGCAGGTATATCGATCTTGAGAACCAGCTTCTGAAAGAGATGATGGACCTTCAGGGACTACGCAAGGGGCGACTTTCGCTGGGAATAATCGATGCCGCCAGTATCTATGTCCTCCCCGGTATTTTTTCACGGTTTCACGAACTCTATCCAGGGATCGACGTCAATCTGGAAGTATCCTCGACCATGCCTCTTCTTCGCGAACTGGAGAAAGGTAATCTCGATATAGTCGTCGGATCGATGCCCCTGACCGGACAGCCGGGCGTAGAAGTCTTTCCGATCTACAGAGAAGCTCTTGTTCCGATCGCGCCTCCGGGTCACATCCTCACCAGGCAGAGTGTCGTTGATCCTGCCGAGCTGGCAGGCCATCCATTTATATCTTTTCACAAGGAGTCGGTAACAAGGAAGATCATAGAGGATGCTCTCGAAAAGATCGGAATATCTCTTGAAATAACTATGGCCATAGACTCCCAGGAAGCGATCAGGAATCTTGTCGCATCCGGGTTCGGCCTTTCGATACTGCCGGAATGGACAGTCAACGAGTACATAAAAAAAGGTACGGTCTCGGGACTGAACGTAAAAGGGTTGAGAATGGAAAGAAGGCTCGGGTTGATCGTTCCGGCGGGAAGATATATATCCTCGACAGTGCGTGCCTTCCTCGATGTACTTCGAAAAGGCCTCGGAATAGATCTGCCGGACAGATTGTGCAGAAAAGGAGATGATAAGAAATGAGACAGAGGATTGAAATTGCGAGAGAGGCGATCCTGTCGGCCGGATCCCTGATACGGGAGACTTTCGGAAGAGAGATTTCGGGGCAGGTCGAGGAAAAGGACAGGAATGATTTTGTCACGCAGTCCGACTGGCTCAGCGAGAAGATGATATCCGAGACTCTGCTGAGGTCATTCCCCGAGATCGGGATACTCGGCGAGGAGAGCGCGGGACGTATGGACGCTGATGAATACTGGATAATCGATCCCCTTGACGGGACAACCAATTTTATCCATGGTTATCCTTCCATAGGGCTGAGTGTAGCCCTGGTCAGGGAGAACGAGGTCGTCCTCGCCCTCGTGTTCGACCCGCTGAGGGAGGAATTGTTCGAAGCCAGCAGAGGAGGAGGGGCTTTCTGCAACGAGCGGGAGATTCATGTGTCAGGGGCAGGATCTCTTCAGGAATCGCTTCTCGGTACGGGCTTCCCCTTCAAGGCTCAGCAGCACCTGGAGAAATATCTCGAATCGTTCAAAGAGATCTTCTCTTTGTGTCGGGGGGTGAGGAGAGCAGGAGCTGCGGTCCTCGACCTGAGCCATGTGGCAGCGGGAAGACTGGACGGTTTCTGGGAGCTTCATCTGAAACCCTGGGATATGGCGGCTGGAGCTCTTCTCATACGGGAAGCGGGTGGTCTTGTGACGGATCTCTTCGGGGGCGGATCTTTTATTTCAGCGGGTAACATAGTGGCGGGCAATCCATCGATACATGGAAAGATACTTGAGATAACCGAACAGATATTCGATAGGGAGGAAGTGGCCGAGCTGGCCTGTGACTTTATCGATATATAAAGGGCCGCCCATAAGGGCGGCCCCGGAACATGATACAGGTAAGGTGCGCGATTATTCTTCGACGATGTCGTAGCAGTTCATCACCCACACACCATTGAAGAATCCGTATCCGTTCCCGTCAGCGATCCATCTGCCTTTCAGCCGACCTTTGATCCCTCCGGCTTTTCCGATCCAGATTCCTTCATACCATCCATGTGGGGGGTAGCTTGCGATCTCAGTGTCGAGTGAGTGATTCCATCTGCCCCTCAATATTCCCTTGAAGCGGCCCTCGAGATCGATGTATTTACCAAAGAGTACATTTTCGCCGATGCTGTTCGTGCCGGCGACTCCTCTCAGGAACCCAGCGGCCATGCCATGTTCACTTACCCACACACCTCTGTATTTACCGAGGATCACTCCGCGCATCTCGCCGGTCTCCTCGTCGATCAGAGTATCTGGTTCTACTGCCCGCCAGCCACCGAACATGTAACCCTCGGGGCATCTGTATGGCCTGAGATGACTCGATATCATGATTCCGTTTCCGCAACGGTCGGTCGGAACGTGAAGCTCCATCTCAGCCAGCTCGGTCAGAGTGAATTCCCTTTCGAACTCTCCAGCCTTGAGTTTCAGGATTGGTATTTCCGGGACGATCGATACACTCTCGTCCATGATGGTGACAGGAGGAACGATAAGTTTCACCTGTATCCCATCGATATGCGGACAGGTGTGTGAGACCCATTCGATCTTCGATCTGTCTATCCGTTCCACATGGTCCTCAGCATCGAATGCGATAAGCCTCTCTATGACGATGTAGCCACCTCTGAACTCAATTCCTCCGGACCAGTCTATCACACAACAGTCGGCTATAGATGAATCGGCCACTGCATTCATCAACTGGCCCCAGATAGCGCGGAGCCTGAACACTCTTGCATGCCTGTTGTTGATGCATCTCTGTACTTCCGGATCGTCTTCCACCTGATCCACATAGAGAGGGTCTACCGTCATCGAAGAGTAGGAATCCTCTTCACCAAACGCTGGTTCTTCATCGTTTTCGGTAAATCCCCCCGTAGGAGAATCGAGATCGATCGTTCCATCCTCGACCGTCGTAGACCCACCCGAAGGATTCGTTGAATCGAAAAGATTACATCCGGCTCCAAGAGCCATCAAAAACAGTATGAGAGCAGGTACTAGAATCCGTTTCACTTTTTTCCCCTTTCTGAAACTTCCATCGATCCGGCTGCCCATGATTTAATGATCTGAAAGGATGTTAGATCTTCCATCTCTGATCTGCCCCCTCCTCTCATTCATCCTCATCTATCTGCAGGAGAGATGCCGGATTTGACTTCACGGGAAAGAACTGCGTAACCTGTGAAGTAACAATCAGTTATTTTAAGGAAGGATAGGGAACGACCGGGAGCTGTCTCACCGATGTGTACCTTCAGGTACAGAATGACTTTTACACTGTCCATACAGGTCCAGAATCATTTAGAATTATCGCTAAATATCGGAGTTCAACAGACCGAATGAAATGACAGGTGTAGGACGAAAGTACCAGACTTCTGTCCGGCCACATTGAGAACAGGGCGTTGAAATGATGGGACGTGAGTTTTGAAGAAGGACATTGTCATTTACGGAGCGGGTGGATTGAGCCGGGAAGTGGCCTTTCTGATAGATGAGATAAACAGGTCGGAAACCGGAGACTGTTTCGAACTTCTCGGGCATATTGTCGATGAAGAAGGCCAGGTTGGGAAGATTGTCGGAAGGAGTTCGATAATCGGAGGACCTGAATGGTTCGATGAAAGAGACAGGCCGGTCTCTGTGGCAATAGCGATCGGAACACCCCGCGTCCTGGACAGGATAAGTTCGCGTCTTGCCGGAAACGACAGTGTCGAGTTTCCGAATCTTATTCATCCCGGAACAATTATGGACAGGGGGGCGGTATCGTTTGGCAGCGGCAATCTGATAACTGCCGGTAATATTCTTACGACAGATATCAGAATAGGGTCCTTCAATCTTTTCAATCTCAATTGTACTTATGGGCACGATACGATCGTTGGCGATTGCTGTGTAATGAATCCGGGATGCAATATATCCGGGAACGTGGCCCTGAACGGCAGGAATCTGATCGGGACCGGGGCAACCATCCTCCAGGGTATCACTGTGGGAAAAGACGCGATCGTAGGTGCCGGAGCTGTTGTGACGAAGGATGTCGCCACAGGGGCTACCGTAGTCGGTGTACCTGCACGCGAAAGATGATAGTGGCATTCTCCCCTCTTCTTGATTTTTCTTCAGGAACCCTGAAACAAGCATCAGGCACAATGCGTAGTTATAATGAGTGTACGATTTATCAACACAGGCCCTGGAGGTATCATGAAGACATCGAACGTTACGAAAGTCCTGCTGGTTCTTGTCCTTTCCCTTGCTCTTTCCGGAAGTGCGAGTGCTGGAAAGCTCTTTTCGAAAGGGTTCGACTGCGATCTGTTCCACGGTGACGACATTTCTATCGATTTTGATGACGATGTTATTATCATCGAATGCGACGATGAGGATGGTATTATCGAGATAACAGATGATTATGAACTTTTCATCGATGGAGACAGGATCGAACTGGACAGAGACGAGAAGAAACTCGTAAAAACATACTACAATTGTTTCGAGGAGATATTGGAAATGGCCGAGGACCTGGGGATCGAAGGAGCCAGGCTTGGTGTCAAGGGAGCAAAACTCGGATTGCAAGCCGTTATAAATGTCATTAAACTGATCAATGAGGACTATGACAGCGATGACCTCGAGAGGGAAATGGAGAGGGAAGCCGAAAAGCTCGAGAAGGAAGCCGAAAAGCTCGAAGAGATGGCTGAAGAACTCGAAGATATCGCTGATGATTTCGAGAGGACTCACAGAAAGATGAGAAAGAATATAGACGAACTGGACGAACTCGGCTGGTTCTAGATCCGGGAGAAAAAGAAGTGAACGTAGCTGAAGAACATCGAATGATGAAGGAAAAAGAGATGGAGCAACATCTGACGATTCTTGCCGTGCTCCACATCGCGTGGAGTGCAATGGGGCTCCTTAGTGCGGTGATCATATTTACCATCGTGACTGGTGGAGGGATGCTCTCAGGCGATATCGAAGTGATGACGATAACCACGACTGTCGGATCGTCTATAGCTTTTCTTTTGACGATTATAAATCTACCCGGTCTTCTCGGTGGAATTGCACTGCTTAAAAGACGCAACTGGGGCAGAATACTTACTTTGATAGTAGGATTTCTGTATATGCTGTACGTGCCGTTCGGGACCGCCCTTGGAATATATACTGTCTGGGTGCTTCTCAGCGAAAAGACAAAAGTACTTTTTGAAGACGGGCGATGAGGAGGTTAGAAAGTGATGATGTCAATTCTGATAGAGATCCTGTATCTGATAAGATACGGACTATAGACTGATAAGCTGAGGGTATCGGAATCTGGTGCCCTCTGGGCAAAAATCCCTTTATGGGTTGCCTAGATGAATTTCTCCCTTTTCTGTAGATTTAACATCCCATACAGCATGGAGAGGATCGAACCGACCGAGAGGTAGATGCGGTTCTTCAGGATAGTGGAGGCCCATACTGCCTGGTTGGAATGGTCGTTGAAGGGGTTAAGGAAGATGTTCCATTTACTCTGGGAAAGAGGCTCCGCGGCGATCCAGAAGGCCATTCCTATCGTGACCATGACGACTGCCGTCCCATTGCCGTTCCTGATCAGGGTCGAAAACATGAATGAAAGACATCCAAGGAAGAATATGGGGAACATCATCTGAAAAACCATCTGGACCAGAGGCACCGGAACGATGGCCACCATGCTCAAAAGGGTGAGGATCACGAGAAAGACGAATACGATGAACCAGATCAACGCCATCCTGGATATCCATACCTTGTACTTGTAATTCGGGATCCCGAAAAGTATTTCAATCATCCTTGTATCTACGTCGTTCTGTATCCCGAAAGCGGTAGGGTAGAAGATGAGCAGGATACCGGGGAAGAGAAGCAAGTCATATACATCGGCTATATCAGGATCGGAATCGCCGCTGAACAGGATGATAGCCGTGACACCAAGGAAAAAAATGAACGCTGCCAGCAGAAAATAGAAAAATTTGTTGGAAAAGACAATTTTGAGATTATACCTGGAGAATTTAATAAGCAGATTCAAGTCGTCTCTGATATTCACTTTTTATCTTTCTCCTTCAACAGCCACAGGTAGGCGTCTTCAAGGGTAGGGGTCACCTCTATCGCGTTTTCGGACGGTTTCGAGTTTGCTATAGCCCGGATCCTGATCCTTTCTCCGTCCCGCATATGATGAACGATCATCATCTCTTTACGGGATTTTTCAAGATCATTCGGTGCCACGTGTATCTGCCAGACTTTCCCCCTGGCTACTTCCTTCATTTTCGACGGTTCATCGAGATATAGGAGGCTGCCTTTATTCAGGATCGCCACCTTGTTGCATGAACTGTATATGTCCTCGATGATGTGAGTCGAAAAGATGACGACACGATCCCTGCTCAGTTCGACCAGCAGGTTGCGGAACCTTATCCTTTCCCTGGGGTCCAGTCCCGCAGTAGGTTCGTCGACGACGAGGATCCGGGGAAGATGCAGAAGGATCTGAGCGATGCCTATCCTCTGCTTCATGCCGCCAGAAAAGGAGCCGATGGTCTGATCACGGTTCTCCTTCATATGGACAGACTCCAGTACGCTATCGACCATCTTTTCCCTGTTTGTCCTGTCGCGGATTCCCTTGAGCATCGCCTGGTAGTCCAGGAATTCCCGGGCTGTCAGATTTTCATACATCCCGAATTCCTGGGGGAGGTAGCCGATAAGGCTCTGCAGTTCTTCGCGTTTTTCGTTGACGTCGATCCCGTTTATCTCGATACGTCCGTAACTCTGTTCAAGAATGCCGCAGATTATTCTCATAAGAGTAGTCTTGCCAGCGCCATTAGGACCCAGCAGGCCGAACATACCGCTCCCGATTTCGAGGGAGACGCCGGCTAGAGCCCTGAACGGTTGCTTTTTCCTGCCGATGTACGGGATCGCTCCGACCATGTAGAAGAAACCTTTTTTAATCGTCGCAAGGCGGCCGCTTATCCGGGCGATGTTCACGTTTTCGCGGTGAAGATGCTCGGACGTCTTGTAGATAAACAGGAGTATATACCAGAAGAATCCAGCGAAAATGACAGCGGCAGTGTTATGCCACCTCAGCCAGAATACTATCAGGTTGACAAGAGGAAAAGACCACACAAAAATGGGGCGGAACAGAACCAGAGATTTTAAAACGTATTTAGTGGACCTTGCCTCTTGTCGAGGTGTATTCCGCATGCTGAGCCCGTCGGCAACAGTCAGGATGAAGAAATAGACAGAATGGCTCAACAGGAAGACCCAGAACCCGCTTTTCAAGTAGAAATAGACGAAATATGTCATGAAACCGAGCAGGGGGAGCTGCCACAACAGGGCTCCGAAATCGAGGACTCCGTTTGAGGCCATAGCCCGTTCGTTCAACATCCTGCTTTTTTTCCATTCCCTGACGAAGCGTGAGGGCTGGTCGTAGATCTTGACGAGATTTTGTATCTTTATGGTTATCGGCTGGTTCTCAGGGATTATCCTGCCGCTGGCACGACGAAGGCTGTTCAGGATGAACCAGGAGAGGCCGGGTACGGAGAGGGTGAGGACAGAGAGGAACACCAGTTTCCAGATCGTTCCGTCGACCTTCAGGTGAATGAAAGATACTCCGGCGATGAAGGCAGCAGCCTGGGAGAACTTGACCCCCGGATGAAGTCCGCGGATCCAGCTGATCCCGGATTCCAGGCCGGAATAGACCACAGGGATGAATATCAGAGTGAAGAGTGTGCTGAGTGACAGACCGCCGATGACCGTGATCGCGAACGGCGCGCCGATCAAAGTCACCTCTTCCGCCTTCCCCATTGCCAGCGGGACCATCGCGGCTATTGTGGTTATGGCTGTGATCAGGATCGGACGTGTTCTGGCCAGCCCCGCCATCATAAGTGCCCGAGACCTTCTGAAACCGCGTCGTCTCAATATCAGCGAGTAGTCGATAAGTATGATCCCGTTGTTCACTACGACTCCGAGCAGGATGAGAAATCCTGTGAGGGTGTAGGCGTTGATGAGGGATGTCCCCGTGAAGATAAGAAGCCAGAACGATCCGATCGCGGCGAGGGGGATCGTGAACATCATCACTACGGGTGTGGAGAGCGATTCGAATACCGACGCGAGGATCATGTAGATCAGAATGAAAGCCGCAAGGATCAGAAATTTGAACTCGCTGTAGTCGTTCTCCTCATGCACGACTTCTACGGCCATACCGGGAGGTATGACAAGTCCCTCCACCAGTTCGTCCACTTCAGCCCGTGCCGCTTCGAGAAGGTCCCTGGAGCTGTTGACGTCGGAAGTGAATTGATAGATCACTTCGACCTGTTTCTCCTGGTTGACTCGCGAGATCGTCGGCATGCCGTGCGAGTAGATTATCCGGCTGATGTTCTGGAGGTCGACGGTAGCTCCTGTGGCTCCCTGGACCTGCATTGTCCTGAGATCCTCGATCTCCCTGTCCCGTTGGTCTTTTGTCTTTATTATGATGTCATATTCGTCGGCACCCTGTTTGAAGGAGACCCTGCTTGAATATTCGTTATCGAAAGAACCAAGCTCGGAGGCGATGTTGGCGAGCGTGATATCGTAATAACTCATCACCCTGGTGTCAAAGAGAAGGTGTATCTCCGGACTGTTCTCGCTGATATTCATGCCGGCCGATGTGACCGAACTGTTGTTTTCGAGGAAATATTTGATGCTTTCGCCGAAATCCTGCATCGTCTCAATATTATTGCCTTTGATTACGACTTTCTCCTGCTGGGACCCGATACCGAACATCCTCTCGATCGATCTTCCCATGTTGCCGCCACCACTCCGGAAACGCCTGCTCGACTGGGGGGGATCGAAGCTGGTCTCCGCGGCCCTGAATCCTGATATCCTCTTGTCGATATCGTCCTTGATCGCCTGCAGGTCCCTGCCGGCGATCTTCTGATAATCGTCCTGCAGACTTATACTGATAGAAGCTTCCTCTTCCTCTATCCAGCTTATCACATCGAGTTTTTCCTCTATGGGGGCGATCCTCTGTTCGAGATCAGCTACCGCAAGGTCGGTGTTCTCGAGAGTCGCGCCGGCCGGCATCGTGACATAGAGGTCGATACTGGCAGATTCGGCTTCTCTGCTCACGTTGATGGAGAGGCTGAAACATATGATCACGCTTGCAAAGAATACGATTATCGCGGTTATAATAGTACGCAGAGGAAATCTGAGACAGGATTTGAGAAGCACTGTGTAGATGCCAAGGAGTCTGTTTCTCCTTGTGACTTCATGGAATCGTGCGTTTCTGGTCCGCTCTTTTTTCGAGATGAAATAATAGGTGACCATCGGTACCAGCAGAAGAGCGACTACCAGGGAGACAAGGAGGGTCGAGATGATAGATACCCCGATATGTTTTCCTATCAGTTGTATAAAAAAATCAGAAGAAAAGATAAAAGGAAGAAAGACAGTGATCGTAGTAAGCGTCGCGGCTACTATCGATCGCCAGACCTCGCTCACTCCCTGTATGACAGCGGTCTCTTTGTCTTTGCCCTCCGAGAGAAGGCGGTAGATGTTTTCAAGGACGACGACTCCGTTATCGAGGAGCATGCCGATGGCAAGAGCCATCCCGATAAGTGTGAGGCTGTTGATCGATATCCCCGCCGCATAGAAGAAATTGAACGATGTAAAGACGGAGATCGGGATAGCGAGGGCGATGATCAGGACCAGGCGGAGGTTTCTGAGAAAGACCCAGAGTATGATAACTGCGAGAAGGCCTCCGATCAGGGCCAGCTTGATTATCAGGTCGATATTCTTCTCCATCAACTCAGCAGTGTCGCTCTGTATGACGATCTCGATATCTTTTGCGGCGAAATCCCTGTTAAGACGGTCTATGATGTCGCGAGTGGTATGGGAAAGTTCTATGAGGTTGACCTGCGCGTCCCTGACCAGGGTCACAGTGACCGCGTCTTTGCCGTTGATCCTGCTTATCGATTCCTGCTCTTTTACTCCGAAATAGATCCCGGCCACGTCTTTCAGGAGGACCGGACCATTTCTGTCGACGATGATCTCTTCCAGATCCATGATGTCCATATATTCCGAAGTGACGCTTACGAAATATTTTCTGTCGCTTGTACCGGCCTGGCCCGCGAATGTGTTACTGCCGCTGTTCTGCCGTATCAGGGAAGCGATCCTCGAAGGAGTGATGCCGTAAGCTTCGATAGCCTGATCGTCAAGAATGATCTCAAGTGATTTTTCGCGCCCACCGGAAATATCGACATTTGAGATTCCGTCGATCGATTCGAACTCCCGGCGGAGCTCGTTATCCACTACGTACCTTACGCGGTCGAGTCCGCCTCCGCCACGTACCTGCAGGCTCATGAACATGTTTGATATCTGTTCAGTGTCGATCTTGACAACGGTGACCTGGTAGTTTTCCGGGAGTGACGATCTTACAGTGGTAATCTTTTCGTGAAGCTTGAGATAAGCGTATTTGATCGATGTGTTCTTGTTGTAAAAGACGGTGATTCTTCCCTGGCGTCCGTATGAGACCGATTCAATCCGGTCGATGTCCTCAAGCGTACCTATCGCGCCTTCCAGCGGAAGGATGGCCTCGGTCTCCATATGCGCGGGGTCGGTCTCCTGGAAGGTGAATATCTGCACGATGAGGAAGGGGAGTTCCGCGTTTGGAAACAGCTCGACCGGCAGCAGCCTGTACGAGACATAACCCAGCATCGTCAGGGCTATGAAAAGCATGCTGATAAATGTCCTGCGGCGCGTGATCAGGTTGCCTGTCATCATTCGACCCTGTCCAGTACCGAGTAAACGCTGGGAATCACAAACAGCGTGAGAATGGTAGAAGTAACCAGCCCGCCGATGACCGCAAGAGCCATCGGGGATCTGAGAGAAGCACCTTCACCGAAGCCCAGAGTGAGAGGAAGAAGGGCCAGGATAGTTGTGGCGCTTGTCATCACTATCGGGCGGATCCTCATCCTGCCAGCTTCGATTATTGCCTGACGGGCGGCCATGCCACCCCTTCTCAGACGGTTTATTGCGTCGACCAGTATGATCGAATCGTTAACAGCTATTCCGACCAGCATGATCATTCCGATATAGGCCATGATATTGAGAGTCTTTCCCAGGATGAAGAAGATCAATATCGCGCCTACTCCGGCGAGAGGGATGGTCAGAAGGATCGAGAACGGGTGGATGAGGGATTCGAACTGGGAGGCCATTACCATATATACGAGGATGATGGAAAGGATAAGGGCGAAACGGAGGTCCTTGAACTCCGCCTGTCTTTTCTCTTCTTCCCCCGTGATGGCTATTCTGTAGTCAGAGGGAAGTTCGATCCCGGCGAGGCTTTCGCGAATATCGCCGATAACGTGGTCGAACGGCCGACCCTCACGCTGGTGGGCAGTGACTATAGCGGTGCGGACCTGGTCGTGCCTGTTGATCTCCCTGGGCGCGAAGCCGTAACGGATATCGGACAGTTCGCTGAGTCTTACCCTTGTCCCGGAGGCGTTCAGTTGAAGGTCCTGAAGGCCGCTGAGTGAAATGTCTGGTGTCCTGAGAGTTATACTCTTCTTTTCACCTTCGTACTCCCATTCTCCCGCATCTCTTCCCGTCAGGAGGTCAGATAACTGCGAACTGATGGAATTGACTCCTATGTTGTACATTCCCGCTTTCAGGCGGTCGATGACTACTTCTACCTCGGGGCGACCGTGTTCGAGACTTGTCTCCACGTTATAAAGATCTTCGATCGCGAGTAATTTTTCCTTCGTCTCGATGGCGAGCCTCTCCAGGATGTCGTTGTCATCGCCTCTGATCTCGATGACTACCGGGGCTGAATCGGTTCCGAGAGTGGCCATAAGGGCCGTCTGATCCTGCAGGAATTCCGATTCCAGCTCGGGAATCGAGGATATTGCACCTCCGAGTTTCGCGACGATCACACCCGGGTCCAGACTGGTGTCATCCTTCAGGATTATTTTAACGATAGCTGTGTTCTCGTCCTGGAAGAGGGAACTTTGAATCTCGTTCATTCCCGTGACAGGCCCGATCATGCAGAATATCGTCTCGACGTTCTCGCCGAGTATCTCCTGGATCATTTTTTCGACTCCCGCTACCGTGCCGGCAGTCCTTTCCAGTTCGGTGCCCTCTGGCAGGCTCAACCTGACCGAGAACTCGTTCACATCTGTTTTCGGAATAAACTCGCTGCCGACAACGGGTAGAAGCAAGGCTGCCAGCAGCACGAGCAACGCCGCGCCGCCTATGATACTCCACCTGTGGTTGATACTCTTCTCGAGGACGCGACCATACCATTCGAAGCTGACAGAGCGTTTTTCCCTCAAGGGAGTTTTTTCCTTCAGGAAACGGCTTGCAAGCATCGGGATCACGAAGATGGCCACCACGAGTGATGAGAGCAGTGAAAAGGCGACAGTCCATGCCTGGTCCTTGAACAGTTCACCCGACGCGCCGTGCAGGTAGACTATGGGAAGGAAAACGACGATAGTAGTTATGGTCGAAGCGGTGATAGCTCCGCTGACCTGGGACGTGCCCTCAATAGAGGCCTCCCTGAGGCTCATGCCTGTCTCGAGATTACGGATGATGTTTTCCATTACGACGATCGCGTTATCTACGAGCATCCCGGCGCCGAGTGCCAGGCCTCCCAGTGTCATTATGTTGAGCGTCAATCCGTTAAAATACATCAGATTAAAGGTGGCTACCACGGATACGGGTATTGCCATGCTTACTATGGCGGTCGTGCCGAGTCGTCTCAGGAATACGTATAGGATAATGACAGCGAGAAGTATTCCGATAAGTGCTGTCTGCTTGACCTCGTCGATCGATGTGGATATGAATTCTCCCTGATCCTGTATAACTTTCAGTTCGTAGCCGGGGAGAGCCTTTTCGAGAGTACCGAGAGCCTCATGCAAAGTGTTGGAAGCCTGAACGGTATTGAATTTCATCTCTTTATAGACAGACAGTCCCAGACACCGTCGACCGTTGAAGGTGACGATGCTCTCGGGTTCTTTTGTCGTATATTCGATTTTTGCAACATCCTTGAGGAATATCGGGGTCCGGCCGTCCAGCGTCGGTTCGGTCGATGAAGTCAGTGATCGTCCATCTGCCTGTTGTCCGTCCGACGAGGGTTCTTTCCAGGTCAGGACGATGTTCTCGATATCCGCTATCGTCTCATAAACGCTTATGCCACGAATCAGGTATCTCAAGCCCATTTCGTTGATCTCGCCCCCGGAAGCGGTCTGATTGTAGTTCTGGATGCTCTGCGATACCTGGTCAGCAGTAAGGCCGTATGCGTCGAGCAGGTAGCTGTCGGTCTCAATGAGGACCTCTTTATTTTCTTCGCCGGATATCTCGACTCCTGCTATTCCTTCGAGTCGCGACAGCTCGTTTCTGATATAGTTTTCGGCGATTTTTCTCAATTCGTCCAGGTCGGGGTTGTCCGGATGGTATAGGACGAGCGTCATGATCGGGTCGGAGTTCGGGTCGTGTTGAGTAATGGCGATCGACTGTATGTCGGAATTCTGGCTGAAATCTGTCACACTTTTCTGCAGGTCCAGAAAAGCCTCGTCCATGTCCGTGTCCCATTTGTATTCGACCGTGGTCTGTGCTGATCCGACACGGATTACCGAGGAGACACCTATGACGCCCTTTCGTCTGCTTGCCATCGACTCGATCTGTTCTATGTACTGCTTTTCAATTTCTTCCGGAGGTGCTTCCTCCGCATCGACCTCTATGTATAAACGAGGATTGTTCAGATCTGGAAAGAGGTCGATCCCAAGGCGCTGGAATGAGATGTAACCGAGCAGGAAGACCGCAAGGACGAACATCACGACCGTTACGGGGTGTTCAACAGAAAAGCGGGATATCTTTCTCATCTGACTACCTTCACTCTGGATCGATTACGAAGGGTCTCAAACCCCTTGATCACGAGCCTGTCATCCTCCTTCAGCCCTTCCAGTATCTCGATGTAATCGGGGTTCTCCAGGCCAGTCGAGACGACCCTTTCCTGAGCGGCTCCTTTTTCAACTATAAAGACCGTTTTCCCTCTCTGCTTGACGAGGATTATATTTTTGGGAATCACGATAGTGCTGTCATGTCTTGCCGTAACGATCTCTGCCTTGACAAACATTCCCGGTCTGAGGATGAACTGGTCGTTGTCGATCCTTATAGAAGCCTTGAACGACCTTGTGTCGGGGTCAAGAGTGGTAGCTACCTGTGTTATACTGCCCGCAAGCGTATCGTCCGGTACTGTATAATTCATGATCCTGACTGAAAAGCCGGGGGTGATGCTGCTGAGGTTTTTTCCTGGAAGGTTCACATCGAGGTAGAGGTTGCTGTAGTCCATCACCTGGACCACTACTTTTCCCATCTCCAGCCTTGTACCCGGTGTATAGTAGGGAAGATCGGTGATCACTCCATCGAAAGGGGCCTTTATCTGGAGCTTTGCCAGTTGAATGACCGCATTCTTGTAATCGTATTCAGCATCCATGTATGTGCGTTCGGAATTCTTCAGCTCCGTCAGAGTGACCCCACCCTTGTCGTACAGCGATTTCTGCTTTTCATAGTCGAGCCTGGAAGTTTCAAGGTGGAGTTTTTTCGAGTCGATCCTTATATTGTTTTCCTCTTCCTCGTTGATGAGGCGGGCAATGATCTGGCCTTCAGTCACCCGGTCTCCGATGGCGAAGGGCTTGCCTGTCGCACGGTTCTGCTGAAGGAAATAATCACCACTTTTTTCTGAAGTGATGGTCATCTCGGCAATCGAATTGACGGTGCCGGTCGCCGTGATAAACTGCTCTATAGATCCAGGTACGATCTCCTGAACAGAGACGGGGACGCTTATCTCTGTATCTATATCGGCATCGTCTCCGCCGCATGATGAAAACAATGCGACGACCATGATCAGTAATATTAATCTCTTCACTTTATGCTCCTTCTCAGAAAGTCCGAATCCTGTGGTCCTGTCATTCGATGACCGACCTGTTTTTCTCAAAATCCCACAACGACTGGATCTTCATGTCCAGTATAAACTGTTTGTATTTGATGAGCGCCGAGATCTCGCTGAGTCGCGCCCTTGAAAGCTGGTTCTGGTATTCGTTCAGCTGGTAACTTGAGAGATCCCCATTTTTATATTTCTCGAGGTTGATATCATAGGTCAACTCTGATCTGCGCACGTTCTGTTTTGCTATATCGATCTGAATCACCTGGTTTTCGACATTTCTATATGCCTGCCGGATAGAGATGAGAATGTTGTCCTTCTCTTCTTCAAGGGAAAGCATGTTTTTTTCCAGGGATGCTTCCGCGGCTCTCATCTCGGCCTTTTTCTCACCCCAGTCCCAGAGTGGGATCTCGAATGATATGGCTATCTGCTGGTTTTTCGTGGGAGAATCGTAGAGGTTGTTAAAGGCTTCATCCGTACCAGTCGTCCCGTAGGACAGGTTGATGTTACCGTAGAATTCATTTTTTGTCCCGGATTGGATCAGAGAGTTTCTGGCGTTTTCTATAGCGATCTGTTTCTGCCTCAGTTCTGCTCTGTGTTTCAAGCCGTGGCTGACAGCCATCGGGAGGTCTACAGGCGTCTCACGGTAGGAGATGTCGGTCGAAATCTCGAATGTTTCTTCCAGATCCAGTCCGAGAAGCTGTTTGAACATGTCCATCGCGTTTTCCAGAGTCACGATGTTGTTATGCAGGCTCGATCGGGCGTTGGCCAGATCAAGCTCAGACTGGTATAGTTCATCCAGGCTGGCGATGCCGGCATCTACCTTGTTCCTGCTGATACCGGTTCTTTCTTCATTGTTTTCGAGTTCTTCTCGCGAGATCTCTACCTGCATCCTCGTCTCATATATCTGGTAAAATCGTTCCAGGACGAGTTTTTCGATCGAGAGTTTTTCCAGCGCGTAAGCAAGTTGACTGCCCTCAAGGTCGAGTTCCAGATTCCTCAGATTCATCTTTGTCCGGTTATATGTAAAGACAGGTTGTTGAAACTGGACGTAAAAATCGTTCGAATAGGTCTCGCTTGTCTCATCGCTGTATTCGCTGTAGGAGTCTTTCCAGGAAAATCGATTGATGAGGGAGAGGGTGCCGTCGGTCCATTTGATCGGCTGCTCGATCCTGAACGTGCCGTATGACTGGGTAGTCTCCTGGCGGTTCCATGTGGAGAAAAAATCATTGAACTGTTTGTAGTTCGTATAATCGATCGGTGTCACTGACAGGCTGAACCGTGATTTGAGCCTGGCGTTCGCCGCCCTCAGCGACGCCTCGCTTCTTTCGAGACTCAGGCGGGAATGCCTTATCCTCGGACTCTTTTCCATCGCTGTCTCAAGAGCGTCCTCGAGGGTCAGCACCCTTTGCGCCATCAGTGGGGGAGAGTTTATGATTACAGCGACCAGCAGGAGGGCGAGACCAGCAAGCCCGAATCCCTGCCGTCTGTGTCGAATCCCTTCAGCTCCGGACCACAGAGCGTGATGCCACGTTCCTTTTATTCTCATGTCCAGTATCCTTCCTAACGCTTGATCCATTTGACGGCATCTGCTGTTACGAACCGTCCCTTTTCGGATTCGTTTGTCATCTCCACGGTAGCTGTCCCGGGGGAGATGTAAAACGAACCGAGGAAATTCCATCCCTCCTCTGCCGAATCCAGGTCTATCTCGGTCTCCTCGATTCCATCGTCATGATGGACAAGGAAATGGTTTCTTCCGAATTCCTGTTTGTCACGTCCCCTTTGCCATGGAGGGGATATCTTGCTCACGTAGTAATAGATGTCATGGAATCCGCCATCGGATATTTCTGCGCTCCACGATACTTTTCGGTCACCGTCTCCCTTGTTTGTGTAGTGGCCGGATCTGACATACTTGCCGAAAAACTTCGAGTCGGTCGTGGCAAGCCATCTTGGATTGTTCCTCCAGTAGACCATCCCATGATATTTTTCATCCTCATCAGTATTTTTACCGGGAAGCATTCTTTTCAACAGGCTTTTCGTTTCCTTATATTGCTGCGTAAAACCGGGGTCCTCGTTGTCGACGATGATCTCGCCCGGTTCGACGAGAGTTACAGGCCCGGGAGCCGGCCTTCGTCCGTCAAAGGGCACAGCCCTTTTATCAAGCTCGAATTCAGGGAGGTTTTCCATGATCACAGAGGGGATATTCCTTGAGATCAGTGTATTTATCTGTAC
>JAHOYU010000064.1 GCA_019038625.1 Candidatus Latescibacterota bacterium
GTTCCTCCGGATCGTCGACGTTCGAAGGCCTGTGAAGAGTGACCAGGATATAATTGTTCTCCGGGAGAGACAGTTCTTTCAGGATGGACGACCTGTCGGCCTTTTCTGAGAGATAGTGAAGCGAATCTATCATTATGTTGCCTGCAAAAAAGATCTTTTCCTTCCCCACACCCTCCTTCAGGAGATTCGTCTCGGCTTCCGGTGAAGTAGTAAAACAGTAGGATGAGAGGATGTCGGTCACCATCCTGTTTATCTCTTCAGGCATGTCGAGATCAAAACTCCTAAGTCCTGATTCGACATGCGCCACTGGGACATGAAGCTTGGCCCCCACTATCGAACAGGCCAGTGTGGAATTGACGTCTCCCACGACGATGATGATGTCTGGTCTCTGTTTTTCGACGATGATCTCGAAAGCTACCATCACTTTTGCCGTCTGTTCGGCATGGCTGCCGGAACCCACTCCGAGATATATGTCAGGCTCGGGCAGTTCCAGATCGTGGAAGAACACTTTTGACATGTTCTCGTCATAATGCTGCCCGGTATGCACCAGCAATGTCTCAACATTCCCCCGCTTCGCGAACTCACGCATAAGGGGAGCGACTTTCATGAAATTCGGGCGCGCGCCGACCACAAGGACTGCTCTCATTTCCTGGCCTTTCCACCTTCGATTCTGTCTTTGTACATCTTTCTGTAATATTTTTTAAAGCTGCCTTCCTTGATCTTTCTCCACCAGTCTTCGTTGTCCCTGTACCAGTCGATCGTCATGAGCATACCTTCGTTGAAAGGCACCTTCTTCTTCCAGCCCAGCAACTTGATCTTCCTTGTATCGACGGCATAACGCCTGTCGTGCCCCGGTCGGTCTGAAACAAGTGTTAGCAGGTCTTTGTCGGCTCCTGAAAGGCTGACGATCTTTTTTGCGATGAAAATATTCTTTTTCTCGTCCCCCGCCCCGATATTGTAGACTTCGCCTACTTTACCCTTCCGCCCGACGAGTTCTATCGCCCTGCAGTTATCCTCCACATAGATCCAGTCTCGGACGTTCTTCCCGTCTCCGTACAGAGGCATCGGTTTTCCCTCAAGCGCGTTCGTCGTGAAGAGAGGTATGAACTTCTCCGGATGCTGGAATGGACCGAAGTTGTTGGAACTCCTCGTTATGATCACGGGCAGTCCGAACGTACGATGGAATGACCTGACGAGCATATCTGCTCCGGCCTTGCTGGCAGAGTAGGGACTGTTCGGCCTCATCGGATCGCTCTCCCTGAACTTCCCCTTTTCTATGCTGCCGTAGACCTCGTCTGTAGATATCTGAACGAACCTGCGGACCTTGTGTTTCAGCGCCATCTGAAGAAGGGTGTAAGTGCCTACGACGTCGGTCTTGACGAAGCTTCCAGCTTCGAGGATCGATCTGTCCACATGAGTCTCTGCCGCGAAGTTGTATATGATATCGGTCCCGGACATTAGCTCGTCAAGGAGTCTGCCGTTACATATATCCCCCTTCACAAACTCGAACCCGTCCATTCCGGAAAGGTCTGCGAGATTATCCAGGTTGCCTGCATAAGTCAGCTTGTCGAGGACGACTACCTTGCGTTTGGCCTTCCTATTCATCAGCATTCTGGCGAAATTGGAACCGATGAAACCGGCTCCGCCCGTTACCAGGATCTTCTTCATTTGTTCTCCCTCAACAGTTCCCGGACCGGCCATCTACTTCATAGCGTCAGAAGGCCTGCCGAACGACTGGTATCTGAATCCCATTTTCTTCATCAATCCGGGTTTGTATATATTACGGCAATCTATGACAATGGGCTCATTGAGCAGATCTCTGATCTTCTCAAGATCCAGCTGCCTGAACTCGTTCCACTCCGTCATCAGTATAAGTCCATCGGTGCCATCCATTGCCGAATAGGCATCGTCGAAATAACTGACTTTCCCGCCATACTCCTTCTTCGCGTTATCCATCGCTATAGGATCATAGGCATGGATGGTCACCCCTAACTCCTGAAGGCTGTCCATCAACTTCAGCGATGGAGCATGCCTGAGATCATCCGTATTCGGTTTGAACGAAAGTCCCAGGATCGCTATCGTCTTTCCGCTCAGGTTGTCGATCTCTGACTTCAACTTTTCGATCAAGCCTTCGATCCTGTTTTCGTTGACGTCGCTCGCCGCCTGAATGACCCTGAGTTTTGTGCCTAAATCTTCAGCTGTGTGGAGAATAGCCGACACATCCTTCGGAAGGCAGGACCCCCCGTAGCCTACTCCAGCGTGTAGAAACTTCGGCCCGATCCTCTTGTCGAGCCCCATTGCCCTGGCAACTTCACTTACGTTGGCTCCGACCTCTTCACAGAGGTCCGCCACCTCATTTATGAACGATATCTTTACTGCCAGAAATGCGTTACTCGTGTACTTTACAAGTTCGGCGGTCCTGATGGATGTAAATATTATTGGCGTCTCGAGAAGGTAGAGCGGCCTGTAGATCTCTCTCATGATATCTCTCGCTTTGTCGCTCTCCACACCAAGGACGACCCTGTTCGGCCTCATAAAATCCTCTATTGCCGAACCCTCTCTGAGAAACTCGGGGTTTGAGACCAGGTCGAAGGGTATCTCCTTTTCGAGGTTTGCGCTGATAATCTTTCCGACTTCTTCAGAAGTCCCTACCGGCACAGTGCTTTTCTGCACGAATATCTTGTACTCGTCCATATTCAGCGCCACGTCCCTGGCCACATCATGGACAGCGCTGAGGTTTGCCGACCCATCTTCCCCCATAGGTGTCCCGACAGCAGAGAAGACGACAAGAGATTCATTTACGGCCGAAGCCAGGTCTGTCGTGAATTTCAGTCTGCCCGCATCGTGATTCCTTTTTACCAGTTCTTTAAGGCCGGGCTCATAGATCGGCATGATACCTTTTTCGATATTATCGATCCTGGACTTGTCTATATCCACGCAGGTGACCATGTTGCCAAAATCGGCGAGACACGCTCCGCTTACAAGCCCGACATATCCGGTACCAACCATACAGATCTTCGGCATTCCATACCCCTTTTTCTGATCACTCCATTATCCGGGTCCGGCTGCGCCACCCCCGGAAACCGGCCATCTGGCCGTATTCATTGATTAATAACAGTTTTCCTTCAAGGATGCCAACGCTCTGTTCGTCGGGCCTGTTCACCAGGCGGTTTGACCAACAGGCATTTTCACCAGGCGGTCTGTCCGTCAGGCCTCTTCACCAGGCGGACCGTTCGTTGAACCACTGCCACTATTCAGCGGCCGATCTCGACTATTCAGTAACCGATTTCGACAACCACCAGTCGAACAGTTCCCTGAGCATCCTCTCTCTTCCTATCTGCGGTTCCCATCCGGTATCCTTTGCCAGTCTGTGGTTATCGCCCGTCAATACAGGCACATCCACCTGGCGGACGTGGGTCGGATCGACCTCTTTTCTCACATCCCCTCCCGTCATCGCTATCAGCGAATCCAGAGCCTCTTCGAGAGCCAGGCCATCACCGCTGCACACGTTGTAGACCCTGCCCTCGATACCCTTCTCCAACAGTAGCCCGTAGGCGCGGACGACATCTCTGACATCGAGAAAATCCCTGACAATATTGGTGTTCCCCGTCTTTACCACCGGCTCCACAGTACCTGACGTGATGGCCGCGCATTGTCTGGCAAATGCCGGAAGTACAAATTTTTCCGACTGTCCGGCTCCGGTATGACTGAAACTCCTCGTCAGGACCACCCGCGTGCCAAAAGCCCTGAAATACTGCATAGCTAGCAGGTTCTGTGCCGCCTTGCTCGATGCGTACGGGCTGATCGGCTCGATCGGAGAATCTTCCCCCAGGGGCATTTCCTCCGGACACCTCACCCCGTACTCGTCGCACGAACCGGTTATCAGTATCCTGGCTTTTGTCTTCGCATTTCTGTCGGATTCAAGAAGATTGAGGGCGCCCATGAGGTTAGCCCGGTAAGTCCCGGCCGGATCATCGAATGAACGCGCCGCAGAACTCTGGGCGGCCAGGTGAATGATCCCTCCCGGACTTTCTTCGCTTATAAGTGACTGGACCGATCGTTTGTCGGTCAGATCACACTGCCGGTAGGAACAACCCGGCACGGAGCCTGTCCGGTCAGGCCGAGCGGCAGCGGCGAGGTCTACCTCCAGCACTTCATGTCCGTTGCGGACCAGCTCGCTGGCAAGATAACCTCCCACAAAACCGTTCGAACCTGTGACTATGACCTTCATCATGCCTGCTCCCGGATCATCCGTGGCTGGCACAGTTACGCCAGAATTCGAGAAGGTCGGAAAGTGTCTTTTCTATTGGAATCTCGGGCTTCCACCCGGTATCAGATGTAAATTCGCTGTTATCCCCCTCAAGCAGGGGGACATCGCTCGGGCGGAGCCTTCCCTTGTCGGTCCTGACCTCTACCTTCACCCCGCTGATCTCAATGAGCTGGTCAAGAATCTCCTTGATACTGTAGCTTTTCCCCGTACAGATGTTGTATGCCTTCCCAGGTTTACCCTTTTCGAGAGAGAGCCAGTACGCCCTGACCATATCTCTCACATCTGTAAAGTCGCGCCTGGCGTCCAGGTTTCCCACTTCCATCACAGGGTCCTTGCGTCCCTGCTCTATATCGATGATCTGTTTTGCAAAATCACTGCACACAAAGACCGGGCCTCTCCTCGGGCCTGTATGATTGAACCCTCGCGTCCTCACGATCTTCATGCCGTAACTCATAAAATACTGGTACCCGAGCATATCCTGTCCGACCTTGCTGACACCGTACGGGCTCAGGGGCCTCAGCGGACTACTCTCCTTGATCGGGACCTCGTCCGGGTAGACCATGCCATATTCCTCACTCGAACAGGCGATCTGTATACGACAGTCGACATCGAGTTTTTTGACCGCTTCGAAGATATTCAGCTGGCCTATGATATTGGTCGTCAGCGATTCGGACGGAGCATTCCAGGATGTCGGCACAAATGACTGAGCGGCCAGATGGAAGATATATTCGGGCCTGATCTTCTCGATCACGTCGCGTGTCGATGAAGCATCCCGAAGGTCACATTCCAGAAGATTGATCCGGTCCCATATATGCTCGATATTCTCTGTACGGCTTCTCCAGCGTATTATGCCGTAGAGTTCCACATCTTTTTTCGACAGACAGAGGTCGGCGAGGTGGCTCCCGGCAAAGCCGGTGATCCCGGTAATCAATACTCGCATCAGGCTCCCTTTCTTATTGTCCCTGATTCCTATGCAGCTACAGACTATTGATTATATCAGAATAATCGATGCGGTCAAGTTGTCAAAAACAAATGCTGAGCTCCATCCGACATTATCAATCCTGCCTCCTTAGATCTTCATCGCCAATTCGAATATCCTCTCATCGACTATCCCCTCTTTAAATGCCCATCTATTTTCTTTTTCCCAAAGTCTTTGACAGCCTTGTGCTGATTGTGACGTCTGCAGAGAAGTTGAAGATTCTCAGGCAAGTTACTCCCTCCAAGGGCGAAGGGGGTGATATGATCGACCTGAATGTTCCACTTTGAGCCGCATCTTTGCCCGCCGGGGCCCGTGAACGCACACTTTCCTCCGTCGCGCTTGAAGACCTTGTCTTTTATGGCCTGGGGGATAAACCGGGAGGATTCCGGGCTTGCCAAAGGTCCCTCAGGGCCTTTCGCAGGAGCAGCAGGAGTTGCGGGACTCGTTTCGGTTTTCTCTTCTGTCTTCTTTACTTTCTTAGCCACTCGCTCAACCTTTGCAGCTGGCTTCACCTTCGCAACCTCAACCACCGACTTCACTTTCGTGGCTCTATCAGCCTTC
>JAHOYU010000065.1 GCA_019038625.1 Candidatus Latescibacterota bacterium
CTGTTGAACAGTATAATCAAGCAGGACTACGAGATATCGCGTGATATAGATGAGAAGTTCAATACGAATATCAAGCGGGCTGTGCAACTCAACCCGTTCCTTGACTCACACATGATCGAATCGATCAGGGAGATGTTTTCATCGGAACAATACGAAGAAGCCCTTGAAGTCCTTGAAAATCTTGAATCATCCTCATTAAGCAATCCTGCGGATGATATATTGCTCGAACTCTACCTGCTTCTTTTAAAGAAAGAAGCCAGATTGCCGGAAAATGAGATAGAGGATTATCTGAATCGCATGAAACAGATAATCAATCAGAATCCGACTTACGCCGATGCGTGGAACTCAATGGGCATACTATATATAGCAAAGTGCAAGATTTTGATGGATGAAGCAGGAGAGGCGTTCGCAAAAGCTCTTGAGATAAATGGTGATTATGCTAACGCGAAGAAAAACCAGAGACTTACAGAGAACGACAGACAGGGCATTTTTATACTACTGAAAGCTTTATTGGACTGATGTTTGCTAGTTGTAGGTGAGGCAAGTATCAAAAGGATAGTACAGGATGGATAAACTTCACATTGAAGAAGAGCGGATCGATGACGTCGTCGTCCTGATACTGGCAGGCCTGGTGGATTCGGGAACATCCCAGTTGATGGAGGACAAGTTCAACGATCTTATATCGAGGGGCAATGTTAAAATAGTTGCGGATCTCGAAAAAGTCGATTATATCAGTTCAGCCGGGTGGGGGATTTTTGTGGGCGAGATCAAGGGGGTAAGGCGGCAGAACGGAGATATCAAACTTGCGGGAATGCGTCCCGATGTCAGGGAAGTATTTGACCTGCTCGAATTTAATGCGTTATTGACACCGTATAATAACCGGGACAACGCGCTTGCGGCGTTTGATACCCGGCAGAATAAAGAAGTAACTTGAAAAGGGGAGCCATACAGTGATGAACGACATCAGCATTTCGTTTTCCAAGCCAAAGGATAATCCGGAAATATCGGTAATCTCTGTTAAGGGATATGTGGACACGACCACTTCCTCTGAACTCGAAGAGAGTCTCAAGAGGCTATTGAGAAAAGGCCGTTTCGATATCGTGATCGACCTTGGAGATGTCAACTATATCAGTTCAGCTGGATGGGGTATCTTCATCAGTGAGATCAAGGAGATCCGTGAGAACGGAGGCGACCTGAAACTTGCCGCTATGATAGGCGATGTATATGAAGTCTTTGAACTTCTGGAATTCCAGACCATCCTGGAAAGCTTCGATTCGGTCGAAGATGCCGTGATGAGCTTTGGAAAATTCGAGAATCCCGTGCCAGGTGGCGGGAGTGCCGGTTTCAACTCCTGAGCCGGTGACTCAACTGGAAGTCTGGAATTTTTTCACAAATCAAAGTTTTTTGTCATAATTACGCCTCGACCTGCCGATAAACTTCATATGAGATTGTAGATTGACCATGATTTGAACAGAGGTCGGTCCATCATAATGGAAAAAATGTTAAACGCGTTAATCATTGGCAGCCCACAGGATGATCTGGCTTTACTGGATGATTGTCTGAACGAACATAAAGAACGGACCGTAAAGATCGACTACAGTGAATCGGTTCAGGCACAGGACGGTCCAGCCGAAACTCCTCCCTACGACATCGTCTTTATCGATATGGACATTCATGGAGTGAAAGCACTCGAAGATCTTCGGGCGATCAATGGAAGTTCAAGTGATCTGCCTGTAATCATTCTCTCATCAAAAGAGAAAGAATCGGCTGCAATGCAGGCTCTGAACAAAGGAGCCAAAGACTATATTCTCAAAGAGAACATCAGTCGTGAACTCCTGCTGAGTTCCATCAGACATTCAGTTAAGAGGACCGAGATCGAACACGAGCTGAGAGACGCGAAGAAAATTAAATCGAAATTTATCTCGATGATCTCTCATGAACTCAGAACCCCATTGACCGCAGTAAAGGAAAGTGTCCGGATCCTCGAAGAACATTTATCGGCGGGGTTGTCGTCCGACCAGCTTGAAATCGTATCTCTTGCCAGAAGAAATATAGAAAAACTCGAGAAAATTGTATCCGATATGCTCGATTTTCAGAAAATAGAGGCGGGAGAGCTGAATATTGAAAAAGTGACTTTTGACCTTTTGGAGATCGTAGAGAATGCGAGAAGAGTCGTTCTTCCACTTGCTGATGAAAAAGGTCTTAAGCTTGTGATAGAAAAGAGCGGAGACATTCCTTTGTTTGAATTCGACAGGGATAGAATAGAGCAGGTGGTCTTTAATCTACTCGATAATGCTATTAAATATTCAGATCGTGGTATTATCACGATATTGCTAAAACATGATGGGAACACAGTTATTGTGTCTGTTTCTGATGACGGTGCCGGTATCGGACCGGACTATCAGGATGTCGTTTTTCAGGATTTTGAACAGATAGAAGATTTGAATGATCGAAAAAGCGGGGGGACGGGACTCGGCCTTGCAATCTGCAGAGAGATCATTGAGTGCCACGGAGGACGGATATGGGTCGATTCGAGTGAGGGGATGGGTTCAAGATTTTCTTTTCTCCTTCCTCTGGTCGAGCGTAGAAGGCACTGACAGGCTACACGTATCTAATTTTCCCACGATAATGAATGAACAGACCCGGGATGACTTGAATGAGGACGAATCCTGATGTAGAATAATCCGCTGAGAAAGGATATCAATGTCAGGACAATCAGGTAACATCATCTTCGATATATCAGCTGTTGGAATAGTAGTCGGCGTTTTCCTCGTTATGTTTTCCATCTACATGTATCGCACTACATATCCTCCTCTGGGATACTGGAAGAAGAGCATCCTGGCATCGCTGAGGATGCTGGGTTTTATTTCTCTCCTGGTCTTTATCGCAGATCCAGCAATAATACATTTCTACTCAGAGAATCGCCGTCCTGTGATACCTGTTCTGATCGATATTTCGAGGAGTATGGAGATAAATGACCAGAACGGGAAGTCGAGATATGAATCGGCTCTCGATGTGCTTCAGACGATCAGGTCAGTCTTCAAAGATGCTGATGTGGAAGTTGCAGGGTTTTCCGCGTCCACTGGAAGAGTCTTATTCGATAAAGACATGATTCCAGGTCCATCCGGTGAAGGTTCGGATATCGTGGAAACACTCGAATGGGCTCAGAGCAGATTTCTCGGAGAGAATGTTTCAAGCATGGTCCTGCTTTCTGATGGAAGGATCACGGATTGGAAGACACCTGGTGATGCCGAATATCCAACTCCCGTATTTGTGATCGGATTCGGTGACACAGCTGAAGTCCTGGACCTGCGGATTGATGAACTTGTCTACGAAAGCATTGTTTATACAGGAACTGCAAATGAGATCGAATGCATACTGGGCTGTTCAGGATTTTCGGGTGACAAAATCGAAATAGAGCTTCTTGAAGACGGAAATGCTGTCACTTCAGTATCTGTTGACGGGGAAAACGGGGCAGGTGAGATCCACGTCAGCTTGATGTATAACCCGGAAAGCGAGGGAGACAAGCTGATTTCCGTCAGGATCAAACCTCTGTCCGGAGAAAGTAGAATTGAAAATAACAATGCCCTTGCCCGAATGACAGTGAGAAAGGATAAGACGAGGATCCTGTATATTGACAGGTCGCCAGACTGGAATCTACCCTTTATCAGAACATTGGTGGAAAGGTCTGAACGTCTCGAAATGGTTGCCGTCGTCTGGTCGCCTGCCAGGAAGTATCATTTTCTGGAAGACCGAAGAACATTTGATGGCGTGTCGGATCTTTCTCGATACGATCTGTTGATAGTAGGAGAAGGGAGAGATCTGTTCGAACCTCAGGTGTTTGCCGCAGAGATAGATCGGTTTGTCAGATCGGGTGGTGGAGTCTTATTTCTGGGGTCGGAGCATTCGGTACAGGGTAGTCGAAATATCTCGCCAGGGTTACGCCTGCTTATGCCATTCAAAACAAAGGGGATTCCCCGTATAGAAACGGGTGAATTCCCCCTTGATACTTCAGGGGGGCTGACATTCAGCAGGATATTCTCCCTGGTCAACAGTGTCACAGAAATAGAGAACCTGCCTCCATTCACAGCTATGATCTCAGGTCTGGAAATCGATTCTGCTTCGGAGGCTGCTCTCATGGTTGGCAGGCACGGTCGACCCATTCCAGCCCTAGCATTGAAACGGGTGGGGGATGGTGTCGTGGCTTCGTTTTCGGTTTTTCCACTATGGCAATGGAAGCTGGCGGGAGAGAATGGAGCCAGAGCATACGAGACTCTGTTTTCTTCGCTTATAGAATACCTGGCCATAGAGAAGGATGATCTTCCACTCAGGATACAGCCGGGAAGACCCGTATACAGAGCCGGGGAGAAAGTCGATCTTTCTCTTATAACAACAAGATCAGCTGAGATGGGGGATATAAGAGGCGAGTTGTTTTCCGTTGGGAGCGGTGATTCAATGCCTGTGGAGGTTTTTCTTTTCGGAAGATCCGAGGGTATGGGTCGCCCTCAGGAGGTTACCATCGGTCCGCTTCCTTCGGGAGAATACAGAGTCAGGGCAAGAGGCCATTCGCGAATTGGTGAGTCGCTTCAGGGGGAAATGGTTTTTCATGTTGAACCGGTCTCGATCGAATATCTCCGGACCTCACGTGACCAAAACACGCTAAAGGCTATTGCATCACTTTCCGGTGGCAGGATGCTGGAAGCTGATGATGCATTCCGGCTGAATACTATCATGACGGTATCAGATGATACTGTGGAGAGAAGTGAGGTGAAGCCGGTAAGTTCGAAACTCATACTTTTCATGATAACCCTGCTGTTATTCGGTGCTGAATGGGTAGCAAGGAAAGTATGGGGCCTCATTTGATCCTGATTTGGATCTTTTCCCGATAAATGACGGTCTCACTGAAAAACTGATTGAAATTATTCGTCCACCATTATAGAATAGCCGTGATGAAGTGAGGTGGTGGATGATGACGAGGTCTGTTTCTATCCTGTTATTCAATCTGTTCACAGCCTGTACCTCTCTGTTCTCGCCCATTCTGGCGTTCGAGGGGCCTGTGATCAATGAAATCTATTATGATGAACCTGGGCCGGATACAGGTCGGGAATTCATAGAGATAATTAATGCTGGCTCCGTTACTGTCGACCTTTCCGGCTACCAGATCTACATGATAGACGGCAGGACGGGGAACAGGGATATCATCTGGTTCGGTAAAGAGGGTTTAGAGATACTCCCGGGAGCGATCCTCGCAATCAAAGGATCATATTACTCTCCAGTCGATGGTCTTTCTCTGGATGGACATCTCCAGAACGGGCCGGATGCTGTAATGTTTCTCGATGGTGATACAGTCGTCGATCTTGTGGGATATGGGGACCTGGATGACCAGGGACTTTACGAATCCAGTCCCTGTGTCGATGTGGGAGCTGGTTGGAGTCTCGCGAGAAGACCTGACGGGTATGACAGTGACAACAACATTTTTGACTTCGTGCCCGCTATGCCGTCTCCAGGTGTCAGAAATTTCTTCGATTACGATTTGACAGTATCGATAGAGAGAGAGAATTTTCTTTACTGCTTCGATTCGCCCGCCAGTATTCCGGTCGAGATCCTCAACTCAGGTCTCCATTCTTTTGCAGGGACTTTTCGTCTTTTCATCGAAAGTGAAGAGAACCTGCCAGCCTCAGAGATCTTCTGTGAACTGGCATCTGGAGTTTCACTCCGAACACAACTTACAATCTGGAAGCCTGCCAGCATCCTGGAGCGGACAGCTGTAATCGTGGATGCATCGGTCGATGAAAACCCGGGTAATGATACTGCCTTCGTGATTGTCAGCCCTTCTCCGGCTGATATTGTCATCAATGAGATCATGGCGAGACCTCTCGATGGATGTTGTGAATGGATCGAGATATTCAACAGGGAGACATATCCTGTTGATATACGGAATTGGAGTATCTCGGATCGGAGCGGATCGATGGGGACTGTCCAGGACGATGTTCTCATCATCGATCCCGGTGTTTTTATGGTACTCACCAGGGACACCGATCTGTTCACCGAGTGTCATATGTCCGGTGGAGATATAATCAGAACGCAAATCGATGGATGGCCATCTCTTAACGACAGAGATACCGGAGGTATCGCGGATGTCGTCAGTCTGATGGATAGATCCGGTCTTCTTGTTGATGAAGTGAATTACAGTGATATGTGGGGTGAGGAAAGAGGGAGGTCGATAGAGCGGTATTCACCAGATGCTTGCAGTGCAGGAGCGAGCTTGCTATGGCATAGATCGTTGTCTGCTGACGGAGCGACTCCAGGGTCTATAAACTCGACCTGTTCTTTCAATGATATTCCTGCCGGAATACTGTCGATCACACCTCAGTGTCTTGATTATGGAACAAGAGAGGGACTGTATGTATCAATATCTGGATACGCAGGAGAATTTGGCTGCAGTATCACAATATACGATATGGAGGGTGTTGCCGTAAAAAGGCTGGTCGCTGAACGTGGAGGCGCGAGTGTGCTGACATGCAGGTGGGATGGTATGTCGGACAATGGGTTCAGGTTGCCGACCGGGTTGTATATTTGTGTCGCGGAATTTCTGGGTGAGGGAGGAAGGGTATGCAGAAGAGTAAAGGAATGTTTCGTGGTCAGAAATGGGACATAAAAGCGTCCGTATTGTTACTTTTGATCTTATTGGCAGGTCTGCCTGCCCGTGCTTCTTCATTTGAGACTTCGGCATTCAGGGGAATGGGAAGCACAAGATATCCGGAAAGAAATATTTCATGGAAGAGTCCCGATGCTGACAGCATTTGGGCCTGTATCTCCGTGTCTTGTGCCAATCCATACTCAATTCCCGATCTGTATGTTTCCACGCTGGGTTTCTCGATGACGCCCGGAACTTTACACACGCATGCTGACTGGACTGTCTTGACCCATCCCCTTTACAGGGAGAACGGGCTGAGAATCAGTGTCGGCACATCGTTATTATCCTCACCAGTGTATGTCGGATTATGTAGCAGGATGAAATGGGTCAGGATAAGAGGATACCCGGGGCTGGTCAGGACAGTCTCATCATTTCACGTGGGGTCCTGTCTTTGGGGAGGATTGATGATAGAAGGTGAGATACCAGTAAAAGTATTCGATGGTGGTTCGATGAGCGAGGGCTCATTAAGGATGCTGATCCGTACAGGGGATATAGATCTGCTGCTTAACATCGATGAAGATCTGAACGGGGTCAGAAGGGAAAGAATCGGGACTGCTGTCCGCATGAAGGGGCGGGCGACTTTGCTTGGGGGGTACAGTTCGGGGGCCTGTTCTGTGACTGCAGGCCTGATGATCAGATCCGGGATGATCCTGACAGCCTTTTCCTGGGAGGGGCATCCGGTGCTGGGCAGTACTTATTCGGCAGGAATAGTGAGGATGTGGTGAATATGGGAGAAAATATTGTCCTGTCTGTGTTAATCGCATTTACGGTCATATCTGTCGGCCGTGTGTCTGCGGAAGAAAGAACGGAGACATGGATATCAGGCTCGGATCCGGGCCAGTATGATATGACCGAAGCACTGGTCAGGTTGAACAGCAGGGTACTCTTGAGTATGAGAGGAGTCGGCGCACAGAGTGAGCCATCGTACGATCTGAGATTTGATCTGGCCGACCGGGGAATAAGGGTTTCGACCAGATACAATCGCAGAGAGAGAGCAGGTCGGTTCGCCTATTTTCTGGATCTCGCCCACAGGCAATACGGTATAAGGGTCTCGGCTGGATATTTTATGCCTGATATAGCAATGGGGATGGTGTTTTCTGGATATGATATGACATATCCGTTCTCCTCCGGATTTCCGTTGAGGAAATACAAACGACTGGTCAGACGTTCATCGTTCTATGGGAACAGTGTCAGGGGAGTAGCTTTATCCGCAATGGTCAAACAACTGTATCTTATGGCCTTCTCCGGGACCACTGGGAAATGGAGTTCCGACAGATACGTCAGGGATGATGGAAGGCTTGGTGGCTTACGGGTCGAGACATCAGCAGGAAGAATCAGAAGCGGTCTGACGTTCAGTTTTGATAACGGATTTCGGAATGCGGGAACGGACCTGAGGATGGACTACGGGAGGGCAAGTATAGCTTTAGAGCTTGCTGGACGTTCGCTAGATAAGATATCAGGAATAACAGGTGTCAGGTGGAAGAATCGGCAGGGAAGCGCGGGAATCGTTATTTTTTGTATAGATCCGGATACAGACATAAAATTCGGGAACATACCGGGAGGGCGAGAAGGTTATGTAGCTTCCAGGAGAGGGTATTCCCTCTCGGCGACCCGAAGATTGCGAAAATCGATTTCCGGGAGGTTCGCGCTTGGTCAGACAAGTTATTCCAATCCTGACCGTCTCGACTGGAAAAACGCGTGCAGAGGAGAGGTCTCAATACGTACTTCAGGTATTCGTATAACCGTTGGATATGTAGTTAACTCTACCAGCAGTCTGCCCCTGATGCCTCTTCCTCCGGTCGGCCTCCCTTCGCTAAGTACGAGGCGGAGCGTAAATATCCTGGCTGTAAAGGGATTAGGTTCTGCTGGAAGAGTGCGATTATCATTGAGATATCCACACGATGATGAAAGTACCGGTGTCATTCTGACGCAATCTTTTCGGGCTAACGACAAGAAGAAAAAGAAAGCTATGGAAGTGTCTTTCACATGGCATCAGGCGTTGCGAGGGAGACCTTCTTTTTATAGCTATCAACCAGTACTCGTGGGTGAATATCCCTGGAAATACTTCAAGGGTGATGGTCTGTTCTGGGTGATTTCAGCCAGGAGAGAGATTGGGGGTATTACGCTCTCCCTAAGGTCTTCAGGGGGGAGTCAGAAGAAAATCGGAGTAGATACTCAGATTAGGTATGATTTTTAGTGGTTTCTCCCAAAACTGGAACTATTAATGCATCGGTCATGAATCATGAATGCAATAAATACTATCACATATGACGACAAGGCTCAGGGAAGAAAGATATTGCCTTTTCCCCCTGAATTGCCTTTCTATCCGCATCTTGATGAGCTGGGGACCCTGTCGGCTCTGGGGGCCGGCAAGGATTCTCTCAGAAATATTGTCGAGGCGGGCAGTATATATAATATGCTGAAGGATCTGTACAGTTTCCTTTCTCTCACTGATCAGCCGTATGTCGAGATACTCAAGATCGCTTCTCTTGCAGCGGTCGGTGAACCAGAGGGGATCAAACTGCTCTATGCTCTTTTTGTCGCCATCCCACCTCTTGAGACTTTTCTTGATGATATGGTGGATTTCAAAAATATCCGTAAAGTGATGGAAAAATATTCAAATGAAAGTACCAGTGATGACGAGACGACCGAGAGGGATGAGTGGTTCAGAAAGAAAGTGATGCTTTTATCAGTCTCTCTGCCATTGCCGAATTCGTCGTCATCTGACCCGGAGAAGCCATGGCTTTCATGGAGCGATGGTGTACGCAGAGCCTTTGCAGATCCCGATGACAAGTGGTCAGAAGCTATTATCGAAAGAGCTAAAGTAGAGTGTGAAGCAAAAGCTATAAGGATAGGAAAAATAACGGCATCTATAGACCCCGAAAAGCATGAGAAATCAGTTCTATCCCTGATGACTCTCATCGAGGAGATCAGGTGGAAGCAGGAGATTCTAACTGATACAGCTGGGCGTCAGGGTAAAACGACGATGTTTCTCAAGGAGTCATTGGGGACAGACTGGGAGAACACAATCAATTCTCTGAAAAAGAGTAAGGCTGGTAATCTGCTGGCTGAAATGCTCGAGATGCAGGCTGGAAAAGCTCATACATATCCTCAGATCCGGTCTGGAACGGCTGCTCTGCGCTCGCTTACCATGCACCCGGCCCTTCAGAAAACGACAAAGACGCCGGATATACTGAGCTGTCTTCATCTGTACATCGAACATGCGGGCGAAGGTAAACTCGATATCCTCCTGCCATTGGGAAAGAAAGTAGCCGGTATAAACGACCTGCCTGGTTTTTCACTCTCAGACAGGACACTGTCCCTGGATCTGTCCGGAATAAATACTTCCCATTTTATCTCTGATGATGGATTACCAATTGATGTTGACTGGGTGGATATGAGTGAGAGCAGGGAGCTGAGCATCAAGGCGCTGGTGATGTCTTATCTTGACAATGACAGTTTCCTGGCCCAGCTTCTGAATAATCCCAAAGCGACAAACAAACCGGGGATAGTCTCGTTGATAGCCCAGAGATGTCGTTCACTGCGGATACTTTCCCTGATAACTAATCGCAGGGACCTGCATACAGGATTCAATAACAAGGTCGTTCCCATGAACATTCTCATGAGTCCGGCAAAAATCCCGATCACTTTGCTGCGCAAGTTCATTCATATCAGGTATGTAGACAAGATGACCCTCATAAAACTCTCACAGAAAGGCACCGGATTGGTCCGCGAAGATGTCAGAAGAGAGATCGAGCGATATCTTAGATCCGCATCCTGATGAATCGATTCAGGGAATAAATCCTTACATTCATACCTGAAGAACTCACAGGATAAGTCACGCTCCTGATTCTCGAAACAAATCAACGGAAAACACCTTTATCAGCGCTATTGACAATTCCTTTCTTAATACATAATATGCTCTTGAACAGTATTGTTTTCTTTTTGGTTTAGACCCGTTCAGAATCCTGGAAAAGGGAGGCGAAATGCTGGCCGAAAGAATGAATAGACTTGGTACAGAAACTGCGTTCGAGGTACTTGCTCGCGCAAAAAAGATGGAAGCAGAGGGGAAAGACGTTGTTCATCTTGAGATTGGTGAACCTGACTTTGATACTCCTCGGAACATTATTGATGCCGCGATCGGGGCACTGAATAATGGGTTTACCCATTATGGCCCTTCTGCAGGTATGCTTGACGTCAGGCAGGCCTTCGCAGATTTCATCAGCAGAGACAGGAGTGTCAAGATAGGGCCGGAGAATATTGTTGTGACTCCTGGTGCGAAGCCCATCCTTTTCTTCTCTATTCTGGCTCTGGTAGATGCAGGAGACGAAGTGGTTTATCCGAACCCCGGATTCCCTATCTACGAATCCGTGATCAATTTCGTTGGAGCCAAACCGGTCCCGATTCCTCTGAGAGAGGAAAAGGCTTTTTCTTTCGATCTCGATGAGATGAAGCAGCTCGTCAATGACAAGACGAAGCTCATCATCATCAACTCACCCCAGAACCCGACTGGCGGGGTGTTGACGCCGGAAGATATGAAGGGGATAGCCGAACTGGCTCAGAAGCACGATGCATGGATACTCAGCGATGAAGTCTACAGTAAGATGGTCTACGATGGCAAACATGTGAGTATTTACGATTATCCCGAAGTGATGGATCGTACGATCCTCCTGGAGGGACATTCCAAGACATACGCCATGACCGGATGGCGCCTTGGGTATGCGGCCATGCCGGCCGAGCTTGCAGGCCAGATATCCAAGCTTCAGACTAACAGCAATTCATGCACATCCGCCTTCACCCAGATTGCAGGTGTAGAGGCTCTGACCGGACCCCAGGATGAATCGATAAAGATGATGGCCGAATTCAAGGCAAGGAGAGATATGTTCGTCGAGGGACTGAATTCCCTTCCTGGGTTCACATGTCTGAAGCCGAAAGGCGCATTCTATGTCTTCCCCAATATCACCGGGACAGGAAAAAAATCGAAGGAGCTTGAAGAGTACCTTCTCGATGAGGCGGGAGTCGCTGGATTGAGTGGTACGAGCTTCGGAAAGCATGGAGAGGGTTACTTGAGATTTTCATATGCCAACTCGCAGGAGAACCTTGCGAAAGCACTTGAGATGATCAAGGCAGTCCTTTAAAAAATAATACATTTCAACGACTGACCCCCTGGCGGGATATTTCTCCCGCCAGGGTTAAGTTTTTTCTGGAGGTTTTTGTGGGTACCGGTATTGATGTCGTGGCACTTGGTGGAAATGCGATAATTCCTGCGGGTGGCAAAGGGACGATCGAGGAGCAGAGAACCATTACGATGGAGACCATGTCTCAGGTCGCAGATCTGATAATGTCAGGCCGCAAGGTGATCATTACACACGGAAATGGGCCAATTGTCGGGAATATCCTGGAACGTAACGAGGCGGCTCGGAGCAGGATACCACCCATGCCACTGGATGTATGTGGAGCCGATTCACAGGGTGGGATCGGATATATGATCCAGCAGATACTTAGAAACGAGCTGGTCCGAAGGAAAATCAATAAACAGGTAGTATCGATTATTTCCCAGGTAGTCGTAGACGGTAGTGATGATGCATTCGAGGACCCTACCAAACCGATCGGACCCTACTATTCCAGCGAAGAAGCTGACAAGATGATAAACTCCAAAAGTTGGATAATGAAAGAGGATCCGGATGGCAAGGGCTTCAGGAGAGTCGTGCCAAGTCCCACTCCTATCGAGATCGTCGAATCCAGCAC
>JAHOYU010000066.1 GCA_019038625.1 Candidatus Latescibacterota bacterium
GGATAGACAGCGGGAATGGTGGAAGTGGTGAGGGGTTCATAGGCAGGTTCGACCTGGCCGCAGACCCGGAGACACACCTGCTCAGTGGAGAAGCGACATTTCCAAACCCGGACGGAAGCCTGATTCCCGGACTCCTGGTATCGTTCAGGGTGTTGACCGGCGACAGACGCGGAGTGGTGAAGATACCGGTCGGTGCATTGATCGATTCGGGTGAATGGTCGAGCGCCTATGTAGTGGAGAAAGGACCGGACGGAAAGACGATCGCGTCTCTGAAAAAGATCGAGACAGGGTTGAGGACAGCGGACGAGGTGGAAGTAGTATCCGGTCTCGCGGAAGGAGACCAGGTGGTAAGGTTCGGCCAGTCGAAGATCAAAGACGGTGACCTGGTCAAGGTGATCGGTGGGGAGGAGGGCTAAATGAATATTTTCAGGATTTTTGTAAGACGGCCCGTATTTACCTCGATGATCATGGTCATGCTACTGGTCATGGGAATATTCTCGTACCGGAGGCTCGTCATAGAGATGATGCCGAATGTCGAATTTCCCATAATCGTCGTGACCACAATATACCCCGGGGCATCTCCTGCCGAGGTGGAGAGTCAGGTGACGAAGAAGATCGAGGACGAGGTGGCGACGATCGCCAATGTGAAAAACCTCCAGTCGTATTCGATGGAGAATGTCTCCCAGGTGGTCATAGAGTTCGATCTCAATACCAGCGTCGATCTTGACGCCATCGATGTGAAGGACAAGGTCGATGCTATCCGGATGTTCCTGCCGGAGGACGCGGAAGATCCCGTAATCCAGAAGTTTGATATGAACGCTTCTCCGATTATGGACCTGGCCGTTTCGGCGCCGAGATCCCTCCGGGAAGTCTACGAGATCTCCGATAAAGTCATCAAGGAAAGGCTTAGCAGGATAGACGGTGTCGCCGAGGTGGAGCTGACCGGAAAGAGGGAAAGGGAGATCAGGATAGAGGTTGCTCCGGAGAGGCTTCGCGCCTACGGTCTTTCCATTCTCGATGTCGTAGGGATCGTTTCCATGCAGAATCTCAACGTACCGGCCGGACACATCACACGTGGTCCGGGTGAGATCACTCTCAGGATGACCGGAGAGATCACCGATCCTTCTGAAGTAAAGGATTTCAGGCTTCCTCTGCCCTCAGGAGAGACGATACCACTTTCCGAAGTGGCGATTGTGTTGGATACGACCGAGGAACTCCGTGAATCTTCCACCTGGAACGGTGAACCGGTGATCGGGCTCTCGATCATGAAGCGTTCCGATGGGAATGCTATCAGTGTGGCCCGTTCGGTCGAAGTCGCACTCGATGAGCTCAACGGTATCCTGGACGACGATATTGAAGTGACGATAACAAACAACGCGTCGACTTTTGTCTTTGACGCGGTCAGCGATGTGTTGTTGAATATCGCGATCGGTATCATCCTGACCTCGATACTTCTCTTTCTCTTCCTGCACGACTGGAGGCAGACACTGATCGCGGCTATCTCGATGCCCATTTCGGTGATTGCTACATTCCTTCTTATAGACAGTGCGGGATTCAGTATAAATATTATGACACTGCTGGCCCTGGGAATCTCGATCGGTACGCTCGTCACGAACTCGATCGTAGTGATCGAAAATATCTCCAGGCTTGTCAAGACCGGTATGGATCCTTTCGAAGCGGCTGAAAAGGGGACCAGCGAGGTGGCGGTCGCCGTACTTGCCTCGACCCTTACAAATATTGTCGTCTTCACACCGATCGCGTTCATGAGCGGGATCATAGGAAGGTTCTTTCTCCAGTTCGGGCTGACGGTTGTTTTCGCGACGATCTTCTCACTGATCATCTGTTACACGATGGTACCGATGCTTTCAGCCAGACTGATCAGGGCGAAGGCCGGGGAGAATCAGCACAGGGATCATATCTGGACACGGTTCACGGCAGCGTGGGACAGGGGATACGGATCGATAGAAAGTGGCTACAGGAATCTTCTTTCACATTTCCTTAAACACAGGTGGCAGCCTATTGTCATTACCGTAGCCATTTTCTTTTTCGCCATCTTTCTCTTTGGATTTGTCGGAGGAGAGTTCATGCCGGTGATCGATGAGAATATCGTCATGGTCACAGTCGAGCTCCCCGCCGGGACAAGTCTCGAACGGACTCACGAGGTCACGACGAGGATCGAACGGGTGATGAGGGCGAGGCCCGATGTCGAGGGTGTAATCACAAAGATCGGTGGAGGGCAGAGAGGAGTCGAGGAAGGGCTGATAACACTGAAACTCGTCGACGGTGAGGAGCGTGACCTTACTATCGTCGAGTTCATGAACGATATCCGGCCTTTGCTGGCCGAAGTGCCAGGCGCAGAGATCATGGTTACTGCTTCGGGCGATGGTGGTGGGGTGGAGGCTGATCTTGTGATGGAGATCCTTTCATCGGACCCGGAGAAGCTGACCCGGTACAGTCGGGACATATTCGCAATAGTGCAGGATGTATCCGGACTGGTCGAGGTGCAGACTACCGAGAAGACTGGAAAACCTGAGATAGTCATGAGGCCGAGGCGGCGTCAGATGGCGCAGCGCGGACTTCAGCCGGCAAACGCGGGGATGATCCTCAGGGCAGCCTACGAAGGTCAGGAGGCGGGGGTCTACCGTGAACTCGGTGAGGAATACGATATCATGGTGAAGTATGCCTCGGATATTCGTTCCGACCCGGACTATCTGAAGGATATGCCATTCAACCTTCCCTCTGGTGGGGAGGTCCCTCTGTCAGACATAGCGACCCTGGAGAACGCGACTGGAGATGCCGAGATCCTTCACCGCGACAAGCAGAGGATGGTGCAGATCACGGCGAATGTCGCGACAGGTACTGTCAGCGAGGCGAGGGCGATAATCGATGAGAAGGTCGAAGATCTGGGGCTGCCATCGGGAGTAAGGTTCAAGTATGCGGGAATGGCTGAGGTCCAGGACGAATCGTTCGCCTCGATCCAGACGGCGATGATCCTGGCGGTCGTACTGGTGTATATTGTGATGGCTGCTATTCTGGAGTCTTTCATACACCCTGTCACCGTTATGATCACTCTGCCGCTCGGACTTATCGGGACCTCGTTCGCGCTTTTCTTTACAGGACAGACGATCAACATCATGTCGTTGATGGCGATGGTGATGCTGGTGGGAATCGTGGTGAACAACGCCATCCTTCTTCTCGATGCCACCAGACAGTTGAGGGAACAGGGCAGGAAGATGAGGGAGGCCCTTCTCGAGGCTTGTCCGCAGAGGCTCAGGCCGATCATTATGGCAAACCTCGCGATCGCAGTCGGGATGATCCCGCAGGCGATGGGTGGTTCCGGCGTAGAGTACCGGACTCCGATGGCCGTGGTACAGATCGGTGGTGTGCTGCTTTCAGCGGTGTTCACGATCTTCGTCATCCCGGTCATCTATTCGATGGTGGACAGACTGACTCCCGCGGGCAAAAGGGAACGCAGGGAGATGGCAAACCAGGGAACCCCGTGACCTGAACGGGCCTTTCAGTCAGAGATATGAAACAGAGTTCAGGGCCGGTCTTGTGCCGGCCCTGGTTCTTTCTTAGGCCCCGGTGCTTTCTCTGGTTTCTGTTCTTTCCCCGACCCGGCCTCACTGTCTTTTCCGTCGCCAGGCAACCGGTATGCGAAAAGAGCGGCGAGAAATATGATCAGCAGGGGTTCCAGCAGTATCCTGTCACCCATCTGAAAATCTGTAATAAATATCAGAAGAACTATGTATCCGATTACCGGAAGTCCCGCTGCCAGGTGTCTTCTGCCGAAGTGCCTGATCATTCCGGCAAGTCCCAGGAAAAGAACCAGGATGTATGACCAGGTCATCATGTAGTTACTGTTTCTGAGTCCTTGATTCTGAGGTTCTTCGTTCGTGAGCTCGTTCCAGCTTCTTCCGAATAATGTCTCTATTTCGATGTAGATGCGGTGCAATGGTTTCCACCTGTCCCTGTTGGGACCTGCGGTCCCGAGGCTGTACTTATCGAATGAGACAGAGTATGCAGCCCGGTCGTAAACCGGGACCATCCTGTTTATACGGGTAGAATTACGGACCGCCCAGGGTGCAAGAGTCACTGCCAGTACAATAAGGAAGAGGATCCTTCTTCGGGTTGAGAAGACCACTCCGGGAACGATAAATATCGCTATCGGAGTCAGCATTATTGACAATCCCATTATGACAGCCAATCCACAGGCTTTAATGTTTTCCCGTATCCTGGACACAGAAAGGGCCATTATCAAGAGAATAAGGAAGACAAGTACCGAGTCCGGCCTGATCCTCAGGCTGGAAAGGATGAGGTTGGGATAGATTGCGATTACAGCAGCCGCTACGAGTCCTGTCCGTCTGCAGAACATTTTCCGTCCGGCATCGTACACGAGGGCGATCGAGATGGATGAGAGTACAGCCTGAATCAGGAACAACCCTATGGGATGGGATCGTCCTGCGAGGATCTTTGAAATGTGTACGATGACAGGATACAGGGGAGGTGTCAGAGTGTCGAGGGCCCCTTTTGGTGTAATGGAGGACAGGCCGGATATTGTCCAGGTCTCACTCACTCCCTGCTGAACCTGGCCCGACAGGGCAAGATATACTCTCACAGCAGTTCCCAGCAGAAGTATCACCAGGAGGATATCCCAGTCACCCTGTGCCCATTCTTTTATTCGCCCGGAACACCTGTTGAGGAATCCAAGGATCGATCCCCCTGTCTTTCCTTCCCGCATGACCCTCCAAGAAGTATAGAAGTAAATATAATCAGAGAAGGCTCGGCCAGAAGCCTGTACCTTATCTTGAACATTGCGAGCAGAATGAAGAATGCTAGGTAGCTGAGCGCCGGCCACATCACGCCCCGGTTCTTCTTGTCATATCTCCGCAACATTCCCGCCGCGCCCAGGATCAGGACAGGCAGGTATCCATAATGCAGTATGTTGGAGACATTGTGGTCGTCGTTGACAAGGCTTCTCATTACGAAAGTATCGAATCCACGTGAAAAGAGCAGGGAACATTTTTTATGGAGGATATTCATGGTACGCCACTTGTTTTCAGCTATAAATCGGAAAGATTCCCTCATGTATATAGATACCGGCAGGTCTCTGCTTTCCAGTTCAGTTTCTGAGAAATCGTAGTTCGACAGTCCCGTTGCCCGCGGGTTGTAAGTCTTGTAGAAGGCAAGCGCTCCCCTGTTCGGAACGTTTCCGCTGGCCACCATAAAGATGATAGCCGGTGCCAGGACTGCGGCTGTTGTGATCAGAAAGACCTTTTTCTTATCGACGCTCAGAAGGGCCCCCGGCCAGAAGTAGAGGAAAGCCGGCCTGATAAAGCAACCGGCGAAAATCGCCAGAGCGGCAAGGACAGCTTTCCGCCTGTCATCGATATTCCAGACCAGTACGCCGAGGATCACCATGGTGACCAGCAGGGCAAGAGTCTCAGTGAGAGTAGTCAGGGTGTAGACAATGAAGTTTGGATAGATCGCGAATATTCCCGCCGCTATCAATCCGGTCTTTTCATTACAGATTTTTCGGCCGATAAGGAATGCTGCAAAAACTGTGAAGGTGCTGATCAGTGCCTGTATGATGAAGACGGCCTGGTAGTTTCTCGATCCAAAAATGGAGTAGATAGCCCTGAGAAACAGGGGGTATCCGGGAGGTGGCGAGATCACGATCCGGTCACTCAGTGCCAGTTCGTTATAGATCGCCATGTCGCTTTGATCGGGGGCGACATCGCATCGGATGGCCACGGTGAGTCTTATCGCCGCGGCAACGGCGATTATCGATATCAGGATTATCAGTGATCGTTTCATCGCCGGCGATGATACCACATGTCCATTCTCGAGTAAAACCTGTTCATCAAACGAGTAGGGAATAAGGGCGGAAAGGTATTGAATCAGGAGAAAAGTACCTATAGAATGAAAATATCAGATGAAGATGATCACGGTCGATCCATGATCCTTATCCCCCTACCGATGGAGGAAGATGCTGGACGGACAAAAAATATTGGTGATAATACCCGCCCTGAACGAGGAAAGAAAGATCGGAGAAGTGATCGCCGGAATTCTCCCGTCGGTTCACGGAGTCATAGTGGTCGATGATGGTTCGAGCGACCGTACTGTGGAAGTTGCAAGGCAGGCGGGCGCG
>JAHOYU010000067.1 GCA_019038625.1 Candidatus Latescibacterota bacterium
AGGTACGGCTATGGAGCCCATACCTATATGGAATTCCTGTTGCGCGGCTCCAAAGTCGGCAATGATGGGGTAGAAGTCCAGCTCTTTCACCGGTGGCTTTCGGCTTGGTGTATGGGCAAAAAAGTCGTATAGAACGGAATTTCCATGGTGTGAGTGTGCCAGCAGGAAACCACCTCCACCCAGAGAGGATAAAACAGGCTCGCATACACAACTGGAAAACAGGGCTGCCAGAGCTGCGTCAAAGGCGTTGCCGCCAGCTTCGAGTATGCTGGCGGCCGCACCTGCAGTGTCATGATGGCCGGCAGCTATAATACCAATAGGATTTTTCATGGAATAATTCGTACAACCGGATATTTGTACCAGACTCTAAAATATAGGGTATTTGCCTAAGGAGTCTCTGACTGATTCGCTGATGAGTTGAGTTTGGATCTAAATGGCGATGATCGCAAGGTACGCATATCTTAAGACCCAAAGGCAGCATCTCGGCTAGTAAGAGGTCCAATAATGCGAATTGCTTGCTATTGATGTATGTGGAAAGGGTGTGAACACGTTCCTGTTTTTTGTTTGAAAATTAACGTTATAGTGGTTTTTTACATGCTGACTGCATAAATGGCGGTAGTATGATGGCGGTTTCTGGCGAATCCTGCCGATTGTGAGATGGGCTGAGTTACATACTACCCGTCTGTTTTACCTATGATTAACTATATTTAGAGTAGTATTGCAGATCTAGGAGGCTGTCGGGTTTATCCGTTTGAAGCGAAAATCACTGGGGGCGAATCAAATCAGTTTATCGAACGCGGCGAATAGTGGGCCTATTTAACGAGTTTGATAAGCTGAGTTGATCGCCATCCAGGGATTTGCAGCCAAATAGTGTTAAACCCGACAGCCTCCTAGACCCGGAAGGATATTGAATGGGCGTGGTGCCAAAACATAACACTGTTCAGATGCTCAAGAAGCTGGTTCCTCTTAATCTTTTGTCGGGAGAGGATCTCGAGCAGTTGTTGCAGACTGCAAGTTTCAACAAGGAAAAGGCCGGGACCTACCTTTTCCGCCAGGGTGACACTGATTACCATAATGTGTATCTGCTCTCAGGTCAGGTTGCGCTTCTGGACAAGATGCGGGAGGTGGATAGAATCACCGCGGGTAGTGAGACGGCCAGATTTCCGCTTGCTCACCAGATTCCAAGAAAAAACTCAGTACGGGCAATCGGCCGGGTGGAATATGTTCTTATTGATAACCGCAAGCTTAGTGAGCTGCTGGTTCGCTCCAATGATGACGATTACAAGGTGGCAGACCTGAATGCTGCGGTTACTGATGATTGGATGTCCCAACTTCTCCAATCCAAGGTGTTTCAGCAGATCCCCGCTGCAAATATTCAAAGCGTAATCATGCGCATGGAAGAGGTAGGGG
>JAHOYU010000068.1 GCA_019038625.1 Candidatus Latescibacterota bacterium
CGCCACTGCTGGTAATGTGCCGTCTCCTTGTGTCTGGCCGGATCATCCGGCGTGCGGTAGACCTCGACCAGAACAAAACGGGTCGGGTCGTCCTGCTGTTGGACAACGTCGAATCGGGCGATGCCCGGCTCCTGAACGCTGTCGCGCGCGTTGGCAATCGTCGCTTCCTGGAATGCCTCGACTTGATCGGGCTTAACGTAAACATACACATGAACTACCAGCATATCAATCTCCTTACAGATTGTAGAAAATATGGAACGACCGGTCCTGCGATTGTAAAGATCGTGATAAGCTGATAAAGCTTATGTGATCAGGTGGTACGTAGCCACCGGTAATCGCGGGTTATCCCGTAAGAACAGAGCCGCATACAATTGAAAGGAGCCGGTCGTCATGGAAAATACTATAACATATGTTGGAATGGACACACACAAAAAACAGCACACAATAGCGGCACATTATCCCTGCCAGGAGGAGATTGTCGAGTTTACCATCAGCAATACAGTTCGTGATATCAAGAAAATGGTCAACAAGGTCAAAAAACAAGCTCCGGGAAAAGTCGAATTTTGCTATGAAGCCGGCGTATGCGGCTTTACTCTCAAGCGACGAATCGAGCAGTTCGGTTGTCACTGCATAGTCATTGCCCCGTCGCTGGTTCCAAGAAAGCCCGGCGAGAGGGTCAAGACGGACCGCAGAGACGCCAAGAAATTACTTATGATGCACAAGGCAGGCCTGCTTACCGAGGTGCATGCTCCCAATGAACACCAGGAAGCCGCCAGAGAATTAACCCGGCTTCGTGAAACTGCAAAGGAGAATCTCAAAAGGAGTCGTCATCAGCTTCTCAAGTTGCTTACCCGTCACGGCTATGTTTACAGAAATGGTCATCATTGGACGCAAAAACATATCACCTGGCTGCGCACCATCGAATTTACAGAGCCTATGCTCACACGTGTCTTTGAGAACTATTTTGACGAGATGATCTATTGCATTGGGCGACTGGAAGCTTTGGACAAAGAGGTTGAACTTCTGGCCGGCTCAGCGGAATATAGAGAAATCGTTGGCGCCTTACGTTGCTTCCATGGCATCGAGACCCTCACTGCAATCACTATTATAACTGAGATATTCGAGTTTGGACGCTTTGAGTCGCCACGGCATCTGATGAGCTATCTGGGACTGACGCCTTCTGAAGATTCCAGCGGTGACAAACAGAAAAAAGGATCGATAACAAAAACGGGCAATAAACGCGTCAGGCGTCTGCTGAACGAAGCTGCCTGGCATTACCGACACAGGTATGTCCCGTCGAAAGCACTCAAACAGCGAAGGAAGGGACAGCCGCAGTGGGCTATCGATATTGCCGATGCAGCCGGACGAAGATTAAGTAAACGCCATCGGCATCTGGTGAATAACGGCAAAATGCCCTGTAAGGCAAATATAGCAGTAGCCAGAGAACTTGCAGGATTCATCTGGTCCGTTGTTACACAATACCATGCAAGGAACAATACAAAGGGTGCGGCGTGAAATCGGACAATTGCTATACTGCGTTAAGCGAGAAGCCATCTATCGAATGGACCGTTTTCTTTCGGCCCTGATCTTCTTGCGAAGGGCCAAAAGAAAACTTGTTTAGCAGGTTGATCTTGATGAACCATTTTATGATTTGATTAAGGATTTCATGATGCTTGATAGTGTGGGCACAACAGAGCTACTTGCGGCCACCCTATATGATAAGTTCGTTTGAGACGGACTGAACTCATGACCGTAGAACGCAAAGCTTGCGACGAAGAATATCAATGTCGGCTCTGCCCTGATTGACCAGGGTAATCCACGAATATCAGACTGATTCATTGTCGAAGCAGCCCACGCTATTAAGCGTCAAAAAAAATAATGAAACAAAAATGGAAATATAGCATTTGACAAAGGTCGTTCCATATCAGGGTGGGCTTTAGCCCACCGAATAGCTGGTGGGGCAAGCCCCACCCTGCGCGGTCAATTCAACCTTGTATGAACGAGGAGAGAAGAATGAGAACTGAACGTTCGCATCACGCCATAACTTCGAATAGGGGCCGGGCCCATCGAGGCGAGCCGCTCTGCCGGCGCGAGTTGATGCGCCGCGGATTGCTCGGCGCGACCGGCCTGATGATGACCGACCGTCTGGCTGCGCCCGCCGTTGCCGTTCCAAAAGCGCCTAAGGCGAAAGCCAAGGCCGTGATCCAGATCTGGATGTGGGGCGGGCCGTCCCACCTGGACACGTTCGATCCTAAACCCGAGGCCGGCTACGATTACTGCGGTCCCCTTGACAAGCCGATTGCGACCAACGCCGACGGCGTACAAATCGGCCAGATGCTTCCGCTGTTGGCCCAGCAGGCCGACAAGTACTCGATTATTCGCAGCATGACGCACGGCAACAA
>JAHOYU010000069.1 GCA_019038625.1 Candidatus Latescibacterota bacterium
GGTCAGGAAGTGTGGTAATGCCCATTATAAATAAACTTACAGCAGATACTACGGGCAAGATCGCTGCAGGTGAAGTTATAGAAAGACCCGCAAATGCTGTCAAGGAACTCATAGAAAATTCGATAGATGCCTCGGCTAAAAGGATCTCGGTGGAAGTGATAAGGGGAGGGAAAGATCTTATAAGGGTCTCCGATGATGGGATCGGGATATCTTCTCAACAACTTCCACTTGCCATTGAGAATTTCGCAACGAGCAAAATATCGAAAATAGAAGATATCTCCCGCATTATGACCCTCGGATTCAGGGGAGAAGCGCTTGCCAGTATCAAATCAGTATCGAGACTGAGTATCAGTTCGAGGTCGATAGATGAAGACGTTGGCCGAGAGATGAGGTGGAGTGGGGAAAAAATAGTCTCTGACGGGCCTGTAGCAAGGACGCAGGGAACAGATATAGTCGCTGAAGATCTGTTCTTTAACGTTCCTGCCAGAAAGAAATTCCTTTCAAGCGATCAAGCAGAACTTAGAAAGATCACTGCTTTTATTCAAAGCCTGTCACTAGCTGTTCCTGACATAGCATTCTTGTTGAAAAGTAACGGAAAAGATGTCCTTTCATATCCAGTTTCAACGATGGACGAAAGGGTGGAAGTGATTTTTGGGGCGGGAACATTCCCAAACCTTAAAAGATTTGACGATGACGATGGCCGGATCAGAATCCATGGCTATACTTCGATGCCGGGACTTACCCGGGGAAACAGAACGATGCAATTCCTGTTCGTAAACGGACGCATTATAAAAGACAGGACCGTAAGCCACGCAATAAGACAGGCATATCAGTCCATAATACCGTCTGACCGGTTTCCGCTGACAGCCTTGTTTATCGAGATACCTCCAGACAGAATAGATGTAAACGTTCATCCTTCAAAAGCAGAGATACGTTTTGATAACGAAAGGGATATTCATAGCAGGATATCTTCCGTTCTAAGAGAGACTGTGGGTGGGAAGACGGTATCTTTTAGAGACAAAGTGGAATCGGTTTACAGAACAATATTCCCCGGAGGGGAGAACGGGGGAAAAAGGGGAGCTGAAAAATCCAACGGCGAGGATTATTCGCAACAACAACACGATATGGGACTAGAATCGTCAGAGCATCGTTCTGACTGGCTTTTCCAGAAATCACCCCAACCTCTTTTTGATGAATCAGGTGGAGACGACAACGCATCAGGTACCGGAAGATTATACTGGCAACTACATCAGAGCTTCATATTCATCCAGATAAGAGGCGGAATGGTGATAATCGATCAACACGCAGCACATGAAAGAATACTTTACGACAAGATGAAGAAAAATATTTCGGGCGAAAAATCTGCAGTACAGGCCTTACTGTTTCCTGCAACGCTAGAACTATCTGCCGAGGAATATGATAATTATGAGGGGCTTGCCGACACTCTTCCTCCCATAGGATTTGAGGTAGAACCATTTGGAGCCAGATCGGTGATCGTGCGCGGGATACCGGCTGGTGTGCGGAACTGGAATGACGGCAGACTTCTCCAGGACATACTTTCAGAAAAAGGAATTGGAAAGAGCAGTCATGAGATGTTGATGAAATCCTACGCGTGCAAGGCATCTGTAAAAGCCGGAGACAAATTGTCAGTTGAAGAGATGGAATCCCTCACAGACCAACTGTTCGCCACAGAATTCCCATTCACTTGCCCTCACGGCAGGCCTACCATGTTGCGGGTAGATGTGGCTGATCTTGAAAGAAGATTTCTGAGGACGGTAAAAGGGGAAAACTAATGAATCCTCTCGTAATCGTCGGCCCAACTGCTTCCGGGAAAAGTGCTCTGGCATTGAATATTGCTATCCGTACGGGAGGGGAGATAGTTTCCATAGACTCCAGGCAGGTCTATCGGGGCCTTGATATCGGCACAGCAAAACCTTCACAACATGATCGTGAACTCGTGCCTCATCATCTTCTTGATATTATAGGACCTGAAAGGAAAACAGACGCGAGATGGTTTTCCAGGATTGCTTCTGAAGCAGTCCGGGATGTACTGTCCCGATCAAAACTCCCAATATTGACCGGTGGATCGGGTCTATATCTCAAAGCAATTCTCGAAGGTCTTTTCAGCATCGATCTAGATGAGGATATGAGGTCCGCATTTGCGAAATCAATAATTGAGACCTCTACTTGCGAACTCCTCAAAGAATTACGAAAAGTGGACAAGGAAAGCGCAGAGAGGATCCATCCCAATGACAGATATCGGCTAACCAGAGCATTGGAAGTTTACAGTCTCACGGGGCTATCATTAAGTGATCATTTTGCTCGACAGAAGGAATCCGAAGGGGGAGGGCTTGATATGATCTGCCTTAAGACTGGCATAGATATTACCAGGAAAGAATTAAGAAAACGGATAGCTGAAAGAACTCTATTGATGTTCGACGATGGCTGGCCGGAAGAAGTCAGGTCTCTTTTGTCACAAGGAGCCGATCCGGAGTGGTACGGGATGAAGACTCTTGGCTATCCAGAGGTCATATCTTACGTAAATGGGGAATCTTCCAGGCAGGAAACGATCGACAAAATCGTGCTGAAAACGTCACAATATGCAAAAAGACAGATGACATGGTTCAGGAGTGACAAAGATATAAGATGGATCAATGGAGATGTTCGGAAGCAAAGTGAACTGGTGTTCAAGATGCTTGACACGAAGGAGTTCAACTGATAATTTCAACTTCAGACGAAATCAATGCGGGCATAACTCAGCTGGTAGAGTATCAGCTTCCCAAGCTGAAGGTCGCGGGTTCAATTCCCGTTGCCCGCTCATCTTTCAGATCCCCGCGGAATCGGACTCTGCGGGGATTTTTCAGGTAGGCTATGACGTTAAAGATAAAAAGTATATCGGGCAACAAAGGATTCTTTCGGGAAGAAGACGAGATAGTCTCGATCGATGATGTTATGGTATGTGATCAGCTGGATATCCTGTTTCTTTCCGCTGGCGAAGGCGCAGCGCAATTCACCGTTCGTCGAAAGAACGGGAAGGTAGTATCAAGAAGGATAAAATATTCCACATTAGAAAAGGCAATGCCTGTATTCGAGGAAATGGAGTTTAAAAGCTGCAGGAGTCGTTGTGTTTTCTGCTTTGTCGATCAGATGCCACCAGGGATGAGGAGATCACTGTATCTCAAGGATGACGACTACCGGTTGAGCTTTCTTTTTGGTAATTATGTTACAATGAACGACATCAAAGATTCCGAACTTGACAGGATAATTAAGTACAATCTTTCCCCGCTATACGTGTCCATACATGCTACGGACAGGAAAACCCGAAAAACCCTTTTTGGGAGGCCCATAAAGAGAGACATTCTTTCAGATCTACGGTTCCTGGCTGAAAAGGGTATCACGTACCATGCCCAGATCGTGCTTGTTAACAATTTAAACACGGGAAGAATCCTTGATCGCACCGTAAGGGATATCGCATCCTTAAGACCTTCTTGCAGATCTCTCGCTATTGTACCCGTAGGCCTTACGAAGCATCGCCGAGGCTTGAGCAAGATAAGAGGCTTTTCAAAGGCGGAAGCCAGAAAAATAGTAGATTGGGCTGAACAGGCTCGGGTAAAGTATTCTACTTCACTCTATCCTGATACATTTATACATCTTTCCGACGAGTTCTACCTTCTCGCCGGGAAAGTCCTTCCAGCTACCGAGGATTATGGTGATTACGAGCAACTGTCAAATGGAGTCGGGATGTGCAGGGATTTCATCGATGAGACAATCGAAGATATAGAAGGATTAGCCTTTTCCGGCATAAAAAGATTCGAGATGACTGTTGTTACCGGAAGGCTTGGTTCGATCTTCCTGAAAAAATATATTATCCCGATCTTGAAGAAGAAAATACCTGGCGCCGACATTGAAATCCTTACAGCTTCAAACATGACCTTTGGCAGCAAAGTCACCGTATCAGGGCTTCTGGCAGGGAGGGATATCATAAATGTGCTGGCCTCCAGCAAACAGCGAGGATGTGTAGTCATGCCTCCAAATAGCGTAAATCACGATGGAGTCTTTCTGGACGATATCACGCCTGGAGAAATAGAAGATATTTCTGGAAGAAAAGTGATTGTACCCGAGAGATCGTTTCTCGAAGAAAGTGTCATAATCCAGTGTGAACGGAGGAACGGTCGATGAAAAAATATTCTACAGTGGCGATTATAGGGAAGATTAACTCTGGCAAATCGACACTCTTCAACAGAATTACCAAAACCCGAAAGGCGATAACTCATGAAACACCCGGTGTGACGAGAGACAGAATAGAGGAAGTCGCCTCATGGAACGGTGTTAGTTTTAATCTCATCGACACGGGTGGTTTCAGCCTAAGTGGAGAAGACCATCTACAGCCTCTAATAACGGAGAGAATAAAAAGAACGGCCGATGAAGCCGAACTGATTATTTTCCTGGTGGATGTTGATACGGGGGTAACGTCCGAAGATCAAAACCTACTTAAGACATTCAGGACGTTCAGGGATAGAATGATCCTGGTCGTTAACAAAGTCGAAAACAAACAGGACCACATCGATGCGAACGAATTTTATGGAATAGGCCTCGGCGACATTTTTATGGTAAGCGCGTTGCATGGTACTGGTGTTGCCGATCTTCTTGATGAAGTAGTATCACGGTTGCCAAAAAAACCAGCCGACAAGCCGGAGGAGGAAGATTTAAGAATCGCAATAATCGGCAAGCCGAATGTGGGTAAGAGTTCCCTTGTTAATGCTCTTCTTGGTGAGGACAGACATATAGTTTCCGAAGAACCAGGCACAACAAGAGACACGATCAATATAAGGATAAAATATCATGGTAAAGATATCGTTCTTGTCGATACGGCAGGAGTAAAAAGAAAGGCTAGAACGGAGAGGGGCCTGGATTCCATAAGTAGCTTGAAAAGCATCCAGTCGGTCACGGATGCTGATATCGTGCTGGTCATGATTGATGGATCCGAACCCGAAATATCACGTCAGGATACCAGAATAGCCGCGTTACCTCACAAATCCGGAAAAGGTGTCATTATCCTGATAAATAAGTGGGATTTGGTAGAGAAGGACGAAAAGACTGCCGGCAAATTCACTCAGAGGGTCAGGGATGAGTTCCAATTTATCAATTATGCTCCGGTGCTGACTATATCCGCAAAAGATAGTACGAGACTGACAAAGATATTTCCACTCTGTTTTTCCATCCAGGAAGCAAGAAGAAAACAGATCGGGACTTCAGAATTGAACAGGTCTATCGAAGAAGCTGTCAAAGCAAAGGCGCCGGGTTTCTTTAAAACAGGGACAGGGAAAATCTATTACTCGACCCAAACAGGCATAGAGCCTCCTACCTTCACCCTTTTTGTCAACAAAACGACCTATTTCCCTCGTTCATATATCCGTTATATCAATAACAAGATAAGAAAAAGGTTTACCTTTGAGGGAACAAAGGTTAAGCTGTTTCTGCGTTCAAAGGAGAAATAAAAATGGAATTGGTGATCAGATTCATCCTGATCCTTGTTCCATGCTATCTCCTTGGATCGATACCCTCAAGCTATATCATGGGAAAGTTGCTCAGGGGGATCGACCTGAGGCAGCATGGCAGCGGGAATCTTGGGGCAGCAAATACTTTCAGAGTACTTGGCGCGAAAGCAGCAGTGCCGGTCCTTCTGTTTGATATCGGGAAAGGATTCCTTGCTGTAAAACTCGTAAGCATGTTCGGTATCGGCGGAATCCTTCAGGTACTTGTCGGCGTCCTTGTAGTGATCCTTGGGCATAACTATTCCATTTTCGTCAAGTTTTCGGGAGGTAAGGGCGTAGGAACTACTGCGGGGGCTTTTCTCGCCATGGCGCCGGTCGCTGTTGGTATCTGCTTTCTGATCTGGGCTCTGATCCTGCTTATATTCAGAATTGTTTCCGTTGCCAGCATGATCTCGGCACTGTTTCTTCCAGTGATAATCCTTATCGTAAACCATTTTCTGGAAAGCAGGACTCACAGCTACATAGTAATCATGTCCGTAGTAATGGCAGCATTGGTTGTCTACAAGCATAGAAGCAATCTGAGACGTCTGTCAAATGGCACTGAACCAAGGATATTCTAGGTTGGGGACTTCTCATGAACAAAAAGAATAAATACGGGTCAGAGAGAGTTGCTGTCATAGGAGCTGGAAGCTGGGGTACGACTCTCGCGCTTCTTCTTGCAGGAAAGGGATGCGAAATCAACCTATGGGAGTTCTTTCCGGATCAGGCTCGTGCCCTTATAAGGGACAGGGAAAACAGGAAGTTTCTGCCTGGTGTCAAGATACCGGATAATGTACACATCACATCGGACCTTGAGATAGCTCTGGCTGGCGCCTCACGAATATTGTTCGTTACTCCAAGTCATACTATGCGTCAAGTCGCAGGGCAGGTAGCGAGTACTTCCGGTTTCCACAAAAAGATGATAGCGATCAACGCATCCAAAGGCCTCGAAGAAAAAACTCTATGCAGAATGAGTGAAGTCCTGTCTCAGGAACTTAAACTCCCCTCAAGGCGGATAGTAGGCCTCCTCGGTCCCAGTCATGCAGAGGAAGTAAGCAGGAAAATGCCAACATCCATCGTTGTTGCAGGACCTGATATCACGATTCTTGAGGATATTCAGGACCTGTTCATGACTGATTATTTTAGAGTATATACAAACAAAGATCTTATAGGTGTGGAACTGGGTGTATCTCTAAAAAATACAATCGCCATAGCTGCTGGGATCTGTGACGGTCTTGGCTTTGGAGATAACACAAAAGCGGCGCTCCTGACCAGGGGATTGGCTGAGACCAAGCGGTTGGCTTGTAAACTTGGAGCGAGAGATGGCACGTTGAGCGGGCTGGCAGGGGTCGGCGACATGATAGTGACCTGCATGAGCCGTCACAGTAGAAACAGATATGTCGGCGAAGAGATCGGTAAGGGCAGGTCCCTGAATGATATTCTTGAGGAAATGGTAATGGTGGCCGAGGGTGTCAAGACGACCAGAGCTGCAGTTATGCTGTCCAAAAGAGCGCATGTTGAACTTCCGATCACTGAACAGGTTCACAAGGTCCTGTTCCGCCGTAAAGATCCCAGAAGAGCTATCAGGGACCTTATGATAAGAAAAGCAAGGAACGAGATGTACAGATGATCCAGACACTCCGGATGGAAGCCACTTGACAAGGTGAATCAGATGAAACAAAAGTCCCAGAAACTTTATTACTCGATAGGGGAAGTAAGTGAACTTATGGGGGTCAAACCCCATGTCCTCAGATACTGGGAGACCCAGTTCCCCGTGTTGAAGCCCAGAAAAAACAGGGCTGGAAACAGGACTTACAGGATTCGGGACATAAAGTATATACTTTCCATTAAAAAATTGCTGTATGGGAAGGGATATACTATATCCGGAGCAAGGCAGATGCTCAGGGAATCCAGTAATAATCCGGACATCCTTATTGAACAATTGAGCATCCCGTTTGCCGAACCGGGAAAATTCGAGGTCGTTCTGTCCCTCAAGCAGGATCTGCTCGAACTTAAAGAGCTCGTCAAAAGCCTGTAATTCTTTTGCAGGCCATTGGCTTTCCCCGTTCAGGGACAGTCATGAATTTTAAGCTTGTTTTTTCTTGCGTCAGAGGTTTATTTTATCACCTGTCGGGGCGTGGCGCAGTCCGGTAGCGCACTTGCATGGGGGGCAAGTGGTCGCTGGTTCGAATCCAGTCGCCCCGACCAGCTTTTTTACCTCTCCGCAAACAGGACAGAAAATGTTTCTTGATGATTTCGGGGTCATAATTCCCGCATACAATGAACAAGATCATATCGCGGACGTGATCCTTTCCCTTAAGAATATATTTCCTCCCGGGAATATCGTCATAATCGACGATGGGTCGAAAGACGGTACCGCAACAACCGCACAATCGACCGGGGCAGTTGTTATAACACATCCTGAAAACAGGGGGAAAGGTGCCGCACTCAGGTCAGGGTTCGAATATTTTACCAAAATGACTGACATAAGGGGAGTTTTCACATTGGACGCGGACGGCCAGCACGATCCATCGGAGATCTCAGGATTTGTAGACATGTTTAACGAGACCGGGGCTGATATCCTTATTGGAAACAGAATGAAATCTACCAGGAACATGCCCCTTGTAAGAAAACTCACAAACAGATTCACTTCAATGGTGATCAGCCAGAGAGTAGGATGCAGGATCGAAGACAGCCAGTCAGGTTACCGCCTTATAAAAAATTCTCTTATTGCAAGTATAGATCTTGTCACAGAACATTTTGAGACTGAAAGTGAAATTCTGATCAAGGCTGGCAGCAAGGGTGCGATAATAGGTTCTGTTCCTGTCAGTACGATATACGCTACAGAAGAAAGCAAGATTAATCCCTTGCGCGACACGATCCGGTTTTTCAAGCTGGTCATCAAGAGTTATTTCTGGTAGTCTCCGTTCTCCTCGCAATAATTGCAGGAGGATCTAAGATCTACAGAACCAGCGGAGAAGATGATTGAAGAAAAAACCAATAATACTTGTCACAAACGACGATGGTATACGTGCGGAAGGCATTAAAGCTCTTGCTGCTGGAATAGCTCATCTTGGCAAGGTCATCATCGTCGCTCCGGAAAATGAACAGAGCGCAACAAGTCATGCTATTACCCTGGATAGACCTCTCAGGATAAAAAAATACAGTGATGACAGATACGGCGTCTCGGGCACTCCTGCTGATTGTTTGCTGATGGCTGTCCAGGGAATCCTGGGTGAAAAACCCGATATTGTCGTCTCAGGAATAAATCATGGTCCGAATCTTGGTGAGGATGTGATGTACTCTGGAACAGTCGCTGCAGCAATTGAGGGATACCTCATGGGAATATCCTCGATAGCATTCTCCATTACGTCATGGGATCCTGTTTCTTTCGATGCTGCTTCTTTAATTTCATCAAGACTTACATCAAAAATGCTTGAGGGTATGAATGAGAATGTTCTTCTGTGGAACGTAAATATCCCTGCAATACCTATGAATGAGATCGGTGGCCTCAGGGTAGCCAGGCTGGGATCACGAGTATACAATGATGCTGTCATCAAACAAACTGACCCGAGAGGCAAGGAATGTTACTGGATCGGTGGGGGAGAACCGGGCTGGAAGAAAGAGAAAGATTCTGATTTCTGCGCCATAACCGAAGGATATGTATCTCTGACACCCCTCATGGTGGATATGACTGACAGAAAAAGGATGAGTGATCTTGACAAATGGGATCTGGATTTGAGCCCGAAGTAGATTACAGCATAGCGCGAAAGCGGATGGTAAGAGATCAACTTTCAGCGCGAGGGATCGAGAATGACAGACTTCTTCAGGCTTTCATGGAGGTGCCGAGACACCTCTTTCTCGATCCTGCAACTGGAGCAAGAGCTTACGACGATTGTTCATTCCCAATCGGATATTCACAGACGATTTCCCAACCCTACACGCAGGCTATGATGATGCAGTATCTGCAGATATCTTCGAGCGACAGGATTCTTGAAGTTGGTACAGGCAGTGGTTACCAGACAGCCATACTTTCTCTGCTTGGCCGGGAAGTCTTCTCCGTCGAAAGAATCGCACCACTATCAAGAAATGCGGGTGAAGTCCTTTCACGTATAAGAACAGGCAGGATCAGGCTGAAGATCACCGATGGTTCGGACGGATGGGAATTCTACGCGCCCTACGACAAAATCATTGTATCCGCTGCTATGCGTGAAAAACCTGTCAGTTTAATTGATCAGTTGGGCGTTGAAGGCATGCTGATTGCTCCAGTCGCTAAGGAACACGAGCATCTTGTCTTATACAGTTGGGTGGAAGGAAAGATCAAAGAACAAGTACTTTCAAGATGCGCCTTCGTACCTCTTCTGAAGGGAACCGAATAGTGACTTATCCTATCTTCGCTCTGATCCAGGGGATGTCTCCGAAACTGCTGACTTTCCTTATAGCCGCCCTTCCGATATCCGAACTTAGGGGAGCGATACCTTATGCCCTGTCAAGCGGTGGACTAGGCTGGAAAGAAGCCTATTTCTACGCTGTGATGGGCAATTTCCTTCCCGTCATCCCGATACTTCTTTTCCTTGAAAGGGTATCCAACTGGCTTAGAAGATATCCAATATGGGACCGCTTTTTCGAATGGTTTTTCAAAAGGACGCGCAAAAAGGGACAGATGATATCAAGATTCGAGACTATAGGGCTGATTCTTTTTGTCGCGATACCTCTGCCTGTCACAGGGGCATGGACCGGGTGCGCGGCCGCTTTTTTATTCAAGGTGCCTCTTAAGCTTGCGATCCCGGCTGTTGCAGCAGGTATTCTTATTGCGGGAGCGATTGTCACGCTTGCATTTATGGGTGTTATCTCGTTCTGGGGAATTGCTTCAGGCTGAATGATTATATATTTCGTTGATTTAGTATACCGATTTTATTTGAGTTATTGAATGTGAATTGCTATTTTACCGTGTGAAATCGGGGCGTAGCGCAGTTCGGTAGCGCGCCTGCTTCGGGAGTAGGAAGTCGCTGGTTCAAATCCAGTCGCCCCGACCACTTTTTAATGATGCTTACTTATCAGACAAGAACTGTTCGAGTTTTAGTGGCGTGCGGTGTGATCACGCTGGCAGTCTCGTGTTCACCATCTCCCAAATACATGGGAAAAAAGAACGAGAGTGATCGGAAACCTGTATCTACTACATCCAGCAGACTGCCGGAAAAAAAGAAACTTTTTTCCCCTGGATATCCTATAACGGATTTAAATCTTTCCATGATAACCAGTCTTTATGGCGCCAGAAAGCATCCGCGACTCCATACCATGGAATTCCACACAGGTATTGACATAGACACAAAGTTGGGTGAACCTGTCCTTTCTGTGGCTGAAGGGGTAATAATATTCTCTGGAAAACAGGGTGGATATGGTAATGTGATTATTGTAGAACATTCAGAAAGGTTCTGCACGGTGTATGCACACCTCTCGCTCATGTTAGTAAAGAAAGGTGAGATAGTGCGCAGGGGGGAGGCAATAGGCAAAGTCGGAGTGACAGGGAATTCTACAGGTTCGCACCTTCATTTCGAAGTGAGAGTCGGTGGGAAAACTGTCAATCCGTTGGACTTCCTCAATATCGTTAAATAATCTCGGACAGGAAGTAATATGACAGCAAGTAGAAATAGTTCAAGTATAGACAGTAAATATTTCGAGGATGTAGGTCGCTATCCGCTTCTCTCCAGGGTCGAGGAAATCGAACTTGCCAGGAAGGCAAGAGATGGGAACGAGGAAGCCAGAAAGACACTTATTCTCAGCAATCTCAAGCTCGTCATTACGATTGCAAAATCATATTCTTCCTACGGTGTGCCATTTCTTGATCTGATTGAGGAAGGAAACCTTGGGCTCATAAAGGCCGTCAGTCGCTTCGATCCGGAAAAAGGGTTCCGATTCTCAACATATTCATCCTGGTGGATCAAACAGTCGATTGTAAGAGCTATTTCAAACTTTTCAAGGACCATCCGGATCCCTATCCATGTATTTCAGCTGATGAAAAAATATATTGCGATGGATAACTCTACCGAAAATCTGAGCCAGACGGAAAAAGCAGGGGTGCTTGGTATTTCCAACAAGAAACTTCGTATGATTGAGAACTTGGTCATGAATATCAAAGCGCTGGATGTATCGAATAGCGTCGATTCATACAATGAACTCACTACAAATATCGACCCGCCAGACGATACCGATGTTGAAAAGATAATCCTTCAGCAGATCGAACATGAGGAATTGGCAAGGCTGCTCGACAGGTTATCCGAGAGAGAAAAACTTATCCTCAAGATCCGGTATGGATTTAATGATGGAGTCACTCACACACTGGCGGAAACCGGTCTGGTTATTAAGGTGTCCAGAGAAAGGGTCAGGCAGCTTGAAGTCAGGGCATTGAGAAAACTTCGTTGCCTTCTCGAGGCCCAGGATCCAGCAGAAGAGAATCTCTGCCTATGAAAAGGATAACATGCTTGATGATATATTAAAACGAATCAGGGAGATTCCTGATTTTCCAAGAAAGGGCATTCTTTTTCGTGATATCACACCAGCGCTTCTTGATCCCTTAACGTTCAGGATGATTTCAGAAGAAATGACTGAGAGATACCGTGATGCACAGTTTGACAAGATCGCGGGAATCGAATCACGTGGCTTCTTTTTCGCCTCTGTTCTTGCTCTTAACCTCTCCAAAGGCCTCATACCCCTACGAAAACCTGGCAAACTTCCATGGACTACAGTTTCCGAGGACTATTCCCTCGAGTATGGGACATCGGGTCTTGAAATGCATGTTGACGCTGTGAAAGATGGAGAGAAGGTGTTGATTGTGGATGACCTTCTTGCTACCGGTGGAACTGCTGCTGCTGCTGCGAGGCTTATTGAGAAACAGGGTGGGGAAGTGGCGGAACTATTTTTTGTATTGGAGTTGAAGGAATTGAATGGAGCTCGGCAGCTTGGCGGAAGACCTTATTCTTCCTTAATTGAGTTTAAATGAAAATATAATTTGCCATTTAATTGACAACACCATAACATATGATAACGAAGTAAGGCCCCCGTAGCTCAGGTGGATAGAGCACCGGTTTCCTAAACCGGGTGTCAGACGTTCGAGTCGTCTCGGGGGCGCCATATAGAGAAAGGGAATAGCCTGGATTATCAAGCTGTTCCCTTTTTAAATAAAAACGAGGTTAGCTATCTCTACATTGCTTCACGTGTCATGATCAACCTAAGGCCTGAGCAGCAAGATCGCTCCGCTAATAGATTGGCTTGGAGCTGATCGATCACGATCGCGTAGAAATCAGCTATTGCCCCGTTTGCATTGATTATATGGGACGAAACATATTTGTCAAGGGAATTAATAATATTTTTATCATTTTATAATATGTTTATTATCAATTGAATAAGCGGATATATTAATAATATACATCAAATATATTGAGAGGTGCGCAAATGGACTATATACGAAACATTCCCGCCGATACACCCCATGCCGACGGGAACGTTTACAGGTACGACCGAGAAATCATTAACGCAGCCACCAGAATAAATCGATTATCAGCATAATGGGTAGCATGGCAATCACCTCCATATTCCTGAACAACTGCATCTCGGTATCAATTAACTAATCGGATCATCCGACTATAAACTTTAGCTGCATTAAGTGTGCCGAAAGGGTGTTACGGTTCGCGTGGGATGAATAATCAGGTGTGGTATATCTATACTTCATTAAAATATATAGTTATGCAGATAAAGTATTCTTATCAGATATA
>JAHOYU010000070.1 GCA_019038625.1 Candidatus Latescibacterota bacterium
TTCGGCAGACCGAGGAGTTACTGAACTCCAGGGTGGGGTGTATACATTACTATGTCATGAACGATGCGGCTCGGGTTGTGGATATTATACAGAAGCTTTCCTGATTATTTTAAGGGTAAGCAATTATAAACAGATCCCACCGGGAGGACTTTTTCGGGTCACGCTGAACATACAGGCCTTATTCCGAGGCATGTAGACTTGTTGCTGCTTATGTTCACGAGGTCCGCAAGCAGAAATTTCGTTTAGCATTTTCGAAAATCGAAGGAGCAATCGTCGAGAATGTCAGTTAGACCAATCTGAGAAAAGCGAATCTGTTGCTTTTCCTAGGCCGAATAGGCTAGACTTTGGGCGTACTCATTAGGAGGCGCGAATGACAACTTTCGACATTCTTAAAGAAAAGCGTGAAAATGTGCTTGAGGTAGCTCACCGGCATGGTGTTACGTCCATGAGGGTTTTTGGCTCTGTGGCTCGCGGTGAAGATTCTGCTGAGAGCGATATTGATCTCCTCGTCACCACCGGACCCCATGTTAGTCCATGGTTTCCCGCCGGCTTAATTCTTGAACTTGAGCAGCTCCTTGGTCGGCATATCGATATTGTTACGGAGCCAGGCCTAAACCCATTGCTACGGGATCAGGTGTTGACCGAGGCGGTTGCGCTTTGAAAAGCAACAAGACCTATCTGCAGCACATCCTAGAAATGATTTCGCGTATCGAAAGTGCCACATCTGGGGGCAAAGATGCTTTTGTCGGGTCCGCTCTACATCAAGACGCAGTGTTGCGCAATCTCCACACAATGACAGAAACTACTCAGCGGCTTTCCGCTGATTTTAAGAAGTCTAATCCAGAAATCGAGTGGGCTACGTTGGCCGCCTTCCGGAACGTTCTCGTTCACGACTATCTGGGAATCGATATAGAAGTGGTATGGGCAGTGGTTACGAAAGATATCCCTGATTTCAAAGGCAAGATTTCGAAGATTTTGAGCGACTTGGCCTAGCCTGGCGGAACACCGTCGGCTACAACGACCACAAACAAGAGCCGGGCAATGATCTGAAGTGACAATTGCCTCCCCCGGGATGATTCGCTAGGTTCCAGTTCCGCCAGGTTCCAGTTGCATGCTTGCACATCAGAGTGTAGGATTCCTCTGCAACCAGGGCGGACTAGCGGATATTGATCGCGAAGTCCCCACCTGGTCATGTCGGGCCGCAAGGATGCGGCCGGATTCACATGAAGGG
>JAHOYU010000071.1 GCA_019038625.1 Candidatus Latescibacterota bacterium
AGTCATATCCTTCTGATAATATAGCGGGAACATCCTCCAAACAGATATGTAAGTATGTATAACTATACAAGGAGGATTCGACATGCGATCTAAAGTCCTTTCGAGAATTCTGATTATTTCACTATTAATCCTGGCCACTGCCTCTACCTCCAATGCTCAGCGTACTCGGACCGCGCGGCCGGGCAGCCTGCCGCCGATCGACTCCGCGGCGCGAGCCGCGATCATTGACAGCATCACAGTTGTCATTGATTCGATTTATGTTCTCGGAGAACCAGCCGCTCGCATCGTTGCTGAGTTAAAGCGTGCATCGATTGCAGGTGAATATGACGAGATATCCGATCCTGCCTTATTCGCACAGAGACTGTACGAGGACTGCCAGAGAGTCAGTCATGACGGGCATTTCAGGATCTATGCCCTGCCACCGCTCGATCCATCGGCCGCCGCGGCCCGGCAAAGCGAAAGTCCTGCTGATGTGGAACTCAGAAAAAGATTTTACAGGGAGATCAATTATGGCTTTAAAAAGGCCGAGATACTGCCTGGTGGTGTAGGATATATCCGTTTTGACTCATTTTCTCGCGGTGACGAGGCATTCAAGGCGGCGACCGCGGCTATGAACTTCATTTCCAACAGTAATGCTGTGATCATCGACCTGAGACATAACGGGGGCGGTGTTGCAGCAATGATCAGGTTTATCTGTGGCTATCTCTTTGAGGATGAGACGCATCTGATCAACTGGGATATTCGAGCGGAAAAGAAGACGGTCCAGTCCTACAGCGCTGATTTTGTACCAGGCCAGCGGATTATCGACCAGCCGGTCTACATACTCACGAGTAAAAATACATTTTCGGCTGCCGAAGAGTTCACATTCGACCTGCGGAATCTCGAGCGGGCCATCGTAGTCGGTGACACGACAGGCGGAGGCGGACATACGGTCCAGGGATACACCTTCGATTTCGATACGTATCGAATAGGAATCAGGGTCCCTTATGGACGGGCCTACAATCCACTGAACAATGAGGGGTGGGAAGGTGTCGGTGTCATTCCCCACATTCCTGTTCCAGCTGATCAGGCTCTCGATGCCGCCTATGCCGATGCCTTGGCCAAACAGATTGCGGATGAGCCGAATGAGCGTGCCAGGGTTTTGTATGAGTGGGCGTTGCAGGATCTTGAAGGCCGCCTGAATCCTATGGAGATCACCAGAAAACAGATGAAAAAATACACTGGCAGTTTTGGGCCAAGAAAAATCTTTGTCGAGAACGGCAAACTCTGGTATCAAAGAGAGAATGGACCCAGGCACCGTCTCCTTCCGCTGGGGGAAGATCTTTTCAGAGTCGGGGACCTTGATTACTTCCGCCTCACTTTCGAATGCGACAAGAAAGGGAAAGCCCAGAAGGTGATCGGTCTATACGATAACGGACGACGGGACGAGAACGAGAGGGGCGGCAACTGAACCTGACAACGAGGCATGGAATTGATTCGTTTCAGGCGCGTCCATTTGGGATTCCATTGCAAGCGCATGGTGAGACTTCAGCGCATGGATAGAGGACTTGACTATGAATATTCTGGCAATCGATCAGGGAACCACAGGGACGACTACAGTTATTTATAATCACGAAGGTAAAATCGTTGATAAAGCCTGGCGTGAGATCAGACAGATCTATCCGCAGCCCGGCTGGGTAGAACAAGATCCGCTGGAAATCTGGCAGACAGTGGTGGACTCGGTTCAGGAATTAAAGTCTCGGAATAATGAAAAATTTGTTGCTGTCGGAATTGCGAATCAACGTGAGACCACAATCGTCTGGGATAAAAAGACGGGGCAGCCGATTCATAACGCCATTGTCTGGCAGTGTCGACGAACCGCTGATATCTGTGAAGAACTGAAATCAGAAGAGGAATTGTTTCGTGGCAAAACCGGGTTGCCTGTCGACGCCTATTTCAGTGGGACAAAGATCAAGTGGCTGCTGCAAAATGTGAAGGAGTATAAAGTCGATGATCTGCTGTTTGGCAATATCGATACATGGTTGATCTGGAAGTTGACGGGTGGGAAAGTTCATGCAACAGATTACACTAATGCCTCGAGAACATTGATCTTCAATATTATCGAGAAGAAATGGGATACAGAATTGTGTCAGTTGCTGGACATTCCGGTATCCATTCTGCCTCAGGTAAAAAAATCAGTAGATGATTACGGTGTAGTCGAATCGATTCCTGAAATCGACGGTGTTCCGATCTTTGGCGATGCTGGTGATCAACAGGCAGCACTTTTCGGTCAGGCCTGTTTTGAGGAAGGACAAAGCAAGAATACTTATGGGACGGGATGTTTTCTGTTAATGAATTCAGGGTCGAATGCTGTGTTTTCAAAAAATGGATTGGTGACGACACTGGCCATCGATGGCAACGGCGATCCATGTTACGCGGTGGAAGGTTCAGTTTTTATTGCTGGAGCATCGATTCAATGGCTTCGGGATGAATTAAAGATCATTGATAAATCAGCAGAGAGTGAAAAAGCAGCCTTGTCGGTCGAAGATAACGGTGGTGTATATATGGTGCCTGCCTTTGTCGGATTGGGCGCGCCACATTGGGATACGCAGGCTCGTGGTGTGATCGTTGGTCTTACCCGGGGATCGAATCGCAATCATATTGTTCGGGCGGCGCTGGAATCGATGGCTTACCAGACTTATGATGTGCTTTCGACAATGGAGGATGAAACTGGAATCAAAGTAGATAAACTTGCCGTGGATGGCGGTGCGGCGCAAAATGATTTTCTGATGCAGTTTCAGGCAGATATTATAGATAAACCGGTGCTCAGACCTTCGATCGTGGAATCGACTTCACAGGGTGCCGCGTTTCTGGGGGGATTGAAAGCCGGGTTCTGGGAAAATAGTGATGAATTGAGCAGGCTGAGATCTGTTGAAAAAGAATTTATTCCATTAATGGATGATCATAAACGGGAAGAATTGTTAAGGGGTTGGGAAAAAGCGCTGCGGCAAGCGATGGTGAAGTAGGTCAAATTGGTAATTGATCATTAATCAAGAAACCAATCATCAAAAGGCCAGGGCAGAATGTGATGAAAATGGAAATCCAATCTTCATTAGCGATCAGGGCCGTACTCGTTCTTCTCTGTACCATTATCCTTTCCTTTTTGATGGCCAGTGCAGCGCGTTCGGTTCATTTCGACACACCATTTCCGGAGGAACCCGAACGGTACGACAGCGAGTACTATCTCGATATGCTGACCATGCGGATCGACAGGGATTGGAGGGACCTGATAGATGGCACGGACAACCTCTTTCTGCTCAGATTCGGAAGTCTCAATGTTGAACAATGGTGCATGATCGAATCACTTAAGTTTTCGTCGGATATTTCCCGTCGTTTCCGGATCAGATACTGGATGGACCTGAATCACACACTGGACGAACGATCTTCCATGCGAAACGAGCTCGAAGTCGAATTCAATCTTCACCGGAAATATTTTGTTTCTTTCCTTCTCGCTCCTTCGCCATGGAAAAGGGAAAACGATGTCGGTCTGATGGTTCAACGAAGGACCGCCGTAGACAGGTATATAAAATTCACCTTCAAGGTACACGACTTTGCAAACAACTTTGCCTACAATCACGGTGACAATATCGAGGGCGAGAAGAATCTCTTCAACCGGCAGCCTTTCGAACTTATCCTCGAGGGAAGAGAGCAGGCTGGCCGGGTTTTGCGTTTTGGGATCAGAGGTTCACTGACAAACCGGTGGCAGAAGGAGTACCGATTCCTCGAAGGAAGCGGTGACTACGATGAGGAGGGGCATGTCAGGGATCTGGGCCTGTGGATCGAGAAGGATATGCCGGGTGGAGTGGCCTTCAATCTTGATATCAGGATCGCTGAGTATTTCCTTGAGCGGACTGGAACAGGTGCTGCCAGGAAGATGCATAATGTCAGGGAGTTTCTTCCCCGACTCTGGTGGCATCCGGCCGGCCGGGATCTTTCGTTAAGCGCGGGACTCCAGGTAAGGCGCGAACGCTGGGACGGAGAGGGAACTGAAGATAGCGGTTTCAGAAAGAACGAACTTCTCCCCTTCATCCTCCTGCAGAAGAGGTTCTCTGAGGTCCATATGCTTGAGGTCGGGTATCTCGCCGACAGATTCGACTCGGAGCGGACGGGAACTGGTGCGGAATCTTCCGACAGGTGGGAGAACAGGCTCAAGATATCCTGGGAGACCAGGTTCAGAGGCACCAGCCGATTCCGCCTGATCGAGACGATTGACCTGGACCGCGAGGACTGGGGGGACTATTCTGTCCACGACCATTTCTTTCTGATGCTGATCGTCGGATTCTGAACGTGAGCTCCTTCCGAAGTCCTCAGGTTTCAATGCGGACGAATAAACGGAGGGCACCGGAGGGATCACGCTTGAATAGCAGTCAGGATGAACGCTGTAACAATCAGAAGGATGGATAGACAGGAGTAAAATACAAAATGCACGATGATGGCTCTGATAATCCCCGATAACGGTTTGACACGGTTAAAGCCGATGACCCACCAGCAGAGAAAGATCAGGGGCAGGCCGAGTCCGAAGATCTTACCCAGAATATCAACCTCAGCTATACCAAAGGGGATAAAGGGAAGTCGGATCAGGTTGAGTTGTCCATAAAGATATGCCGAGAAAGCCAATTGTTCCGAGAAGTTATGTCCGGAACCTTTAAAGAACAGCCTCAGTAGCAAAGCGTGCAGCGGGAGAACCAGCAGCAACCCCGGCTGCTGATAATTTGCCATGAAGTTAAGGATTTGATTCATTGCTTCCTGAATATGAATTTGCGAGTAGGCTTCATTCATATTTTCGCTGAGAACGATTCCTTCTGGAAAGGAGAGTTTAGTTATCAGAACACAAAGGGCCGCTGTCAGCAGGCAGTACTTCATGGGCCCGACATAGGTCTTCCTCCGGCCCTGGATGTATTCACGCGCGACCAGGCCCGGGTTACGAAAGAGCCCCAGGATGGTGCGGAGCAGGGGGCTCCCGGCGACGAAGAAGTGACGTATACCATCAAAGGCCAGCGTTCTGTAGCTGAGGCGTGAGATGGATGCCTTCTGGCTGCATTGGGAGCAGAAGGTCCCACTCAATGTCGCTCCGCAATTCAGGCAATTCTTATCTGTGTGATTGTTCAGCTCGGTCATGGTACTCCTTTCTTTCAGTATAAATCTCCATTAGCGTGTTGTCATCAACAAAGGCTGAAGGCCGAGTAATGATTTTCACCGATCATTCCGGAAATGTGATAGGATACGCCTTGAATATGCCATGACAAGGTTTAATCTTCTTCGGGAGGCTTTGAACATGCGAAAGGACATTACGATGAGATATCTGGCGATATTGTTCCTGACGGTCTTTATCCTGTCGCCCGCTACCGCCTGGTGCGGAAAGCTTTCGCTTGAGCACAAGGCGATAGAGACGATAGAGTTGCCCGGGCCGATCCTCGACAGTGAGTTTTCGATAGAGAAGGTCCTGCAGGAGCGAAGATCGGTCAGGCAATACACTGATGACCCCGTCACCATGGAAGAGGTGTCCCAGCTTCTCTGGGCCGCGTACGGTATCACATACACAGCGGAGGGAATGCCGGATTTCTTGCGTGGAGGGTTGAAGACCGCGCCGTCGGCCGGAGCCCGCTATCCGCTCGAGATATATCTCGTCGCCGGTAAGGTCACCGGCCTTCTGCCAGGGATCTACTGGTATGTCCCGGAAGGGCATGTTTTACACAGGCTCGCCGATGGCGATGTCCGGACCGATCTGCAGGCTGCTTGCCTTGATCAGAAATTCGCGGGTGAGGCGCCGATCTCAATCGTCTGGTCTGCCGTTTATGAAAGATGCACGGAGAAGTACGAAGATCGCGGAAGAGACAGGTACGTCTGTATGGACCTCGGACACTCGGCGCAGAATGTCTACCTTCAGTGCGGATCGCTAGGGCTCGGGACCTGCGCCATCGGCGCATTCACAGACGATTCACTGAAGAAGTTGATCGGCATGACCGGAGAGGAAGTACCCCTTTATGTAATGCCCGTGGGAAGACTTCCTGTGGAGCAGAAGGATTAATAATCTTTGGCAGGTGTTCCATATAGAAATATGACAGGATGACCCACTGGGTAAGATCCTGGTTCGTTGAATTCTGAAATCCAGAAAAGGGCTCTACAGTTACATTCCTGATCCGGGCCGAAACTCGGCTCGGACGCCATCAGCAATATACTTGTTGTATTCTGGCAGGAATTAAGATAAAATGCCGCTTACACAGGGAATCTCTTACACGATTGATATGACGTCCGTTGATGCCGTCTCGCCCGGCAAAGCATTCTGTTGGCTGGCCACGCTCAAGGACAGTTAGACTGTCAGTGCGTAGAAGGCTATGCCGGCTCGTATGGTTGATTCTCCTCAGGGTTCAGTTTGTGTTTCAATTCAGAATCAATTGAAAGGAGGGATTATGAAACGAACGCTATTTGTAGTCCTGGCCGTTTGTCTTCTGGTGATCCCGACACAGCGCGTGAGCGCGATCAACTCCTGGACCAGGGAGATGAGGGTAAGGCAGGAGCCAAGCGATTGCAGGTATTGCGTCGATCCGACGCTGACTAAATACTGTATCGCTCGTTATGATTTCGAACCGATGGACTGGCAGGGCTGGACGGGATTTGACAACACCGATCCTGGCCTGTTCTGGCACGCCGACAATTATGTTGGAAGCACATTGAGTTCGGCGCCCGTGCCGCTTTCCGGAAACCAGTCAGGCTGGTGTGGTGGTGGCAGCAGCGCTGTTCCGATCACAGACTGGAAGACTCCGTCAGGGTATGCCAACAACTGGGATCAGATACTGGGCAGCGATGATATCTTCTTTGCCAACGACGAGAACCTCACACTTGAGTACATGTTGTATGTTGATAGTGAAGTCGGAAACGACTACATGGTTGTCGAACTTATGGACGTTGTCACAGGCATATGTACGATTATCGACGGACCCTACTCGGGAATCGCATACCTCACTCCTACGGTGAACTTCACCGTGGTTGCCGGCACATACAGCATACGCTTCAGGTTCATCTCGGATTACGAATGCAGCGATGAGAGCGGCTGTTTTGATTCCGACGGAGGTGTGCATATCGATGAGATAATGCTAACTGATGGCACAGGAATCATAGAATACGAAAACTTCGACACCGCCGCGTCAGGGGCTCGAGACGTGGATGGTGACGGGAACGGAATATGGTGGCGCGCGGCCACTAACAGCTTCGGCCAGTATTCCGGTCTCATAAGCGGCCTGATGGACAAGGACCCCTGCTACGACAATTATGGCACTCAGTTAATATTCTTCAACGGATCAATTTATCCGAGTGCTTCATATCCGGGGCTCTTCGAGACACCGTTCTGCTATTCTTCGAGCTGTCCGCCTGATCGATGCCAGAACGAGATGATAGTCTCTCCAGTGATCGATATGACCATGTATTCGATCGGTTGCGACGAAAATCAGACTGCCTCTATCCCTGCCGCCGACCTTTCGATCCTCGGCGGGACTTTACTGGAATTCGATGTATATAGAGATCTTCCAGTGAACTTTCTTTTCTATTACTACTGGAAGGTCCGGGATACAGACTCTGCCGGTAATCCGCTAGGACCCTGGCAGGACAGGGGATTCCTCTATTACGGAGGCAGCGACAACAGCGGATACTCGGAAAATGATTATCTTGCGAGTGGTCATAATATCACCGACATGATCTCCAGCGACTATATCCAGGTAGCGCTTGGGGTCGTCGACATGAGAGACCTGTTTTTTCCTGCTTATGGAAGTGGGGCCTCCCATACTCCGTCCCCGTGGTTTGATAAGGTTCAGGTGACGCGGTTCGAGGCGGAGGGCCCTCGCTTCTTCTACCGTTCCGTGGACCTGTTCCAGGATAACTTCGCTGACCCCGATGTGACATTTGCAAAGGCCGACGCAGCTATTGATGTAAATCCGATCTCATTTCCGGTCATAAATCCCCGTGACTGCATTCGCATTACCTGCGATTCGCCTCATGGTGGAGGTATAGCGATAGACGCGAGCAGCAATCCGGAAGTGTACATGCATGTCAGGGCACTCTATATAGGACCTTTCGGATATCCGAATCTGTCCGGCCCGATGCTGGAGGGCGACTGTGGGCATTATTTGTCTCATGGCCCTTTCTGGACGGTCATCCAGGCCGATCCATGCATTTGCGCCTGCCCCGACTGGTACGGCGAAGATGTTTATGAGTTCGACTTGAACGATTCGCTTTTCTCTTCGGGGTACATGGTCGAGTATTATTTCAGGGCCAGGGATACTGCCGGTAATACCAGTTATTTGCCGGCAGACGCGAACACCCTGCCCGACCATCCCATGACTTATTACGGCAGGTCGAACTTTTTCGAGTTTACCTGTCTGCCAGTTGGAAAGAGCGATATTCTGTACGTGGACGATTTCCACGACAGGCTTTCGCATAACGGGGAAGTGCAGGACAATTTCGACGACGCCTTCGTCGCAGTCCTTTCTCTGGCGGACCAGCCGGACCGCTTCGACGTCAATGGGCCGTCCTCGATGGTCTCAAACAGCCTCGCGAGCAGGGCAACGCTACCGAACCTTCTGGAGAATTACAGGATAATCATCTGGGATTCGGGAAACCTGCGTAACGGGACGATCTGCGATGGTACTACCGGGGACAAGAGCAGGGATTGCCAGCTACTTCACGACTGGCTCGACAATTCGTCATTGGAACCTTGCCTGTGGGTGCTGGGCGATAATGTTGCCTGGGATCTAACCGCGCATGCCACGTCATTCGCCGCTGGCGCGTTGATGACTGGCCAGTGCGGAGTCCAGCTCGTGAGAGACTCTTACTACGACCATTTTGTCCTGGATGATGAGACTCCGATGGTCGGAACGACAGCGGGAAGCATCTTTAACCCGACTCTCGATCCGTTCTGCGTGTACGGAAGCTGTCCCGTGATAAACGCATTCGATGTTATCGAAAAAACTGTTGGGAGTTCATACGCTCTACAGTATCCGGCATCCAGCGGTACGAACCAGTACGCGGCGATCAACAACTCGTTCACCAATTTCGCGATGGCCGAAGCGAGGACGATCTGGTTCGGTTTCAGCTACATGTACACGCGCGGATGCGAAGCGGTCCCGCAGACACGTTTCAAACTGGTCGAGGACGCGATGATCTACTTCTACCAGGCAACAAATCCGAGTATCACGGGCGACGAGGATGAAGTGCCGGTTTTCAGGACTTCTCTGAGCCAGAACTATCCCAATCCGTTCAACCCGGTGACATCGATCAGCTACAGCCTCAGAGTAGGGGGGCAGGTGACTATGCGGATCTACGATGTGACGGGAAGGCTGGTCAACACCCTGATTGACGGGACAAAAGATGCCGGCCCTCACCAG